>CAZQMH010000089.1:0-10276 GCA_964594435.1 uncultured Alcanivoracaceae bacterium | reverse complement strand
CTGTTTTGCCCGACTGGATAACGGTAGAACAAGCTTTAGAGTTTGTTGAAAAGACTCACCCGAAATTTTCCAGAAGCAAGGCTGAGGCTTTTTTACAAAAAACCAAAATAAAACCCAAACAAAAAGTTAAAACCATGTCCAAAGGCATGGTTGTGCAATTGCATTTGTCCTTGGTGATGTCAATTGAGGCAAAATTATTGGTACTGGATGAACCCACACTTGGTTTGGATATTATTTACCGCAAAGATTTTTATGACAATTTACTCAATGATTACTTTGACAACCAGCGCACCATTATCATTACGACTCACCAAGTAGAGGAAGTCGAACATATTTTAACCGACTTATTGTTTATTAAAGAGGGTGAGATTGTACTGGATTCGAGCATGGAGGAATTAACTGAACAATATTTTGAGGTCATGGTTGCATCAGAAAATTACCAACAAGCCTTAGCTTTTAAGCCGTTGCAATCACGTAAGGTTTTTGGTCGTTTTGTGATGTTGTTTAAACACAACAATCGCCAAGATTTAGAAGCTTTTGGTGAGGTTCAACGCCCAGGTGTGGCGGATTTATTTGTTGCATTATTAAAAGAGGAGGATTAAAAATGATTAAAAATATACCAATTTTGGTGAAAAGAGAGTTCTGGGAACACAAAGGTGGCTTTATCAAGGCTCCGATTATTGTCGGAATAGTGATGCTCATTTTAACCATTTTGCTCTATATTACTGGGCGTGTTTTTGTGGTGAACAGCGGTTCCTCTGAGCATTTCAGTTCGGCAATCAATCATTTGAACAAACTAACGAGTGCAGAGTTGCAGTTTTTTTGGGATTCGATGTTTATTGGTTCGGCACAAATGTTTCTCACTATTTTATTCTTTGTTTTGTTTTTTTATGTCTTAGGCTCACTTTTTGATGACCGCAAAGATGGTAGCATTCAGTTTTGGAAATCCTTACCTGTATCTGATTTTGAAACCGTGCTTTCTAAACTGCTTACCGCGATTGTATTTGTGCCACTGGCATTCAGTGTTATTTTTATTTTTTATATGTTTGCCTATCTGCTATTGAGTAGCGTTTTGGTTCTTATCAGTGGCTTAAATCCTATTGACATTATTTGGCAACCGGTGCATTTGTTTAAAGGCTTTTTTATTATCCTTTTTGGAGCAACGGTGCAAATGTTATGGGCTTTGCCTGTGTATGGCTGGCTGATGTTTTGTTCTTCTTGGTTTAAAACAAAACCATTTTTGTGGTCGTTCTTTATTCCTTTGATTATCGCTATTGCTTGGTATTTTATTAATGCCATTACCCAATTTAATCTTTTGAATATTAATATGTTTAAAATCCCTATGCGTTATGTTGCCCATGCTTTGGTTCCTTTTGGTTCTAATAGCGGATTGAATTTCGGTTACAACCACAATAATAGCACAACAATCAGTGACATGTTCACTCGCCTAAGCGAATCTATCAGCGATATACATCTTATTTATGGAATAATTTTTGCCGCTATTTTCATTGGAATTTCGATTTGGGTAAGAAGATATAGAAATACAACGTGATTTACATTAGAATGTCGGATTTTGGGTAATCCGTCGTTTTTTCTTGGCAACTAGGTTTTTATGGCAAATCATTTAAAATTATTCAAGCTTAATACTTTCAAAATGAAACATGGCGGCGTGCTTGATCACGCAACTATCGCCTATGAAACATGGGGTAAGTTGAATGCCAAAAAGGACAATGCCATATTAATTTTAACGGGCTTGTCTGCCGACTCCCATGCTGCCAGTCATGACAATCACGAAACCGCTGGCTGGTGGGAATACATGCTTGGTCCAAATAAAGCGATAGACAGCAAGCAATGGTTTGTTATTTGTGCCAGTTCTTTGGGCAGTTGTAAAGGCACAACAGGTCCCTGTTCGCCCAACCCAGCAAACAAACAACCTTATAAATTCAGTTTTCCAGATTTAACGCTGGAAGATATTGCCAATTCCAGCTATGAATTGGTGCAATCCTTGGGTATAAAAAGCCTAAAATGCGTTATCGGACCCTCAATGGGTGGTATGACCGCTTTGGCACTGGTTTTGCAACATCCACAAGCCACAAGCCACATGATTAATATTGCCGCAGGCTGCCATTCCGAACCTTTCAGTACGGCGATTCGATCATTACAACGTGAAGCCATATTGAAAGATGTAAATTTCAATGAAGGCAATTATTCGAGCGAACAGTGGCCCACCCAAGGCATGAAACAAGCCCGAAAACTCGGTATGTTATCCTACCGTTCTGCCACAGAATGGGTCGAACGCTTTCCCCGAAGCTTGCGTCAAAGACCTCATAAACCCTTTGGCATTGAATTTCCAGTTGAAGCCTATTTAGAGCACCATGCTGATAAATTTATCCATCAATTTGACCCTATTAGTTACTTGTATTTATCTCGGGCAATGGATTGGTTTGATGCCTTTGATTACAGCACCGAATCTCAAGCCAACCCTTTTGCACAAGTGCAACTCACTTCGGCCTTAATTATTGGGGCCAAAAGTGACCTTTTGTTTCCCTATGTACAGCAAGAAGAAATCGCCAATTTACTCAATAAAACCACATGCAAGGCACAGTTAAAGCTGACGGATTCGATCCAGGGTCATGACTCTTTTTTGGTTGATCAAGAAACCTATAGTCGCCTTGTTGGTGATTATCTTAAAAAGATTACTTAACCAAAAGCGTTTGTAAACCGTTGTTTATTTGCAACAACTAAGTAAAAGAGCGGTATTTTAAGCAACAAATATTGACATTTTGTGGTTTTTTTGTCACTATTGCAGCTGCGAGAAAAAAGTATGAAAAGGTTTGAATAACATCAAGAAAACTCCTAAAATTATTGTGTTATTAGCATTAGCAGGAATCACCAGCGTTTCTGCTAATATGCTAGCACCTGCCAGTTATGAATTTAACGGCCATACTTTGGGCATGAGCTCAGTCAAATCAAGTCAAGGAGCCATGTATCTCGGCAGCTGGAAAAGGCTCATCGCTAGCAAGATATATCCCAGCTATTTTGCCCAATTAAATCTGGCAACAAACACCCAATCATCCAATGATTTCCCATCATCAGGTTACAACAGTTTTTTATTTAATCAAAACCCAAGTGGCAATAGGTATTATGTTGTATTTGATGAAAATATTTTCTCTAATTTTGTCAAGGATTCAGAGCTGTCCTTTTCTTTTGCCTCGCAAAGCCTCAAGGTTTCGGATTTTGAGTTTAACCAAATCCAATCCAGCTTTGAACCGCAACAAAAAATAAAAAGAAAACAATCGCCACTTGTTGCCCAGGAGTTTTATGCTCCAGGCTACGTCCTAACCAAAGGCGGTAGTTCGATTGGCATCAGTGCCATACTTATTCAGCAAAGCTTTTTGGATGATGTCTATGGTTCCGTCACTTATAATAGTCGCACAAATAGCCAAAACTATAACGAGCAAGCCTATTTTGAAACGTCACGTGGATACGGTTTTAAATTTAATTACAAGCAAAATTTATTTGCTGGAATAAAAGCCTCCATGGCTTACCAAAGTCGTATTTATATGAGTGCTTATGATTCCATCGGCTACACTTATTTTGAGCCAGGCGATTTCGATATACCCAGCCAATATTCTTTTGCTTTAGACATTCCGCTGTTTGACCATAACAAAATTATGTTGAGCACTGAAAATATTGCTTATTCGCAAACCACTCCTTTGGTGCATGCGGGTTATTCTTACGATTTTTTACAAGCCTACAACAACTCAGCCATTCGCTCAGAGTACAAGCTCAAAGACTTGCAGGTCTACTCGGTTATGTTTAAACAAGCAATCGGCAAAAATTTTGCTATCAATTTGCAAGCATTGTCGCGACAACAACCGCCAGCAACTGCCAAAATTTATAACAACATCCTCAACAAAGATACCGCACAATTCAGCTATCGCGTAGGGATAACCCAAAAAACAGCTCTGGGAACTTTCAGCTTATCAGCCAGCTTTGCAAACAAGCCTATCTTATTTGGTCGTTCGGAATTTGGTCGCTTATCACGTTACAGTTCTCGCCATATGGAAGGCGTACTGGCGTGGAACTTACAGTTTTAAGCTCGCCTAAATGAACGTCATCTCCAGCTGGTTCAAAAGGAACTTCAGCAACCCCCAAATCGTTATCCTGTTAAGCATGATTATGCTTGTTTTTGCCATTATTCTATTTTTTGGCAAATCATTGGCACCCTTTTTAAGCAGTGTTGTTTTGGCGTATCTGCTTGAAAGTGTGATTTTGAAGCTACAAAAACTTAATATTCCACGCATTTTGGCAGTTTCTATAGTTTTCCTTTTATTTGTTGCCTTATTGTTGTTTATGATATTTTGGGTTGTGCCTGTTTTAATTTCACAAATCTCCGAATTGGTACAACAACTCCCAACTTATTTAGCAACGGGGCTAGAGTTCGTCAAAAAACTTCCTGAAAATTACCCTACCATTATTTCCGAAGACCAAGCCACATCTTTAACCGCAACCATAACATCAGAACTCACTCAAATGGGTCAAAACATCGTCTCCAAAACAGTTTCATCGGTATTTAGTGTGATTTCTGTCGGTATATTCATTGTCTTAATGCCGATATTAGTATTTTTTATGCTGAAAGACAAAAGTGTCATCATGGCGTGGTTCAAACGATTTATTCCAAAAGACTCAAAACTCACCCTGTCTATTTGGAAAGAAGTGGACGAACAAATAGGTAATTATGTCCGTGGCAAAGTGATGGAAATTTTTATCGTTGGCTTAGTCACTTACATTCTCTTTATCCTTTTTAATTTACAATACTCGATTTTATTGGCGACTTTGACAGGGTTTTCTGTGCTGATTCCTTATATTGGTGCGGCTTTAGTGACCATTCCTATTGCTTTGGTCTCATTTTTTCAATTTGGCTGGAGTTCAGACTTTGCTTGGATAATGATAAGTTACGGAATAATTCAACTGCTAGACGGCAATGTTTTGGTACCTTGGCTATTTTCTGAAGTCAATAATCTGCATCCCATTGCTATCATATTTGCCGTTTTATTTTTTGGTGGTGTCTGGGGGTTTTGGGGGGTATTCTTTGCGATACCGCTTGCCACAATGGTCAACGCCATCATTAATGCGTGGCCCAAAAAGAACGAAACACCAATATAAACCATCATGCCAAAAAAACACATCGTTATCGTCGAAGATGAGCCCAGCATACTGGCAAATTACCAAACCGCTCTGCAACGACAAGGCTACCTAACAACGGGCTACAAACAATTATCAGTTGCCAAACAAGCCTTGCATCAGAATTTGCCTGATTTGGTTATTGTTGATGTGGGTCTGGATGACGAACCCGATGGCGGCTTTGAACTGTGTCGTTTTCTTCGCACACAATCCGAAAGCTTGCCCATTTTGTTTCTTACTGCCCGAGATTCTGAAATTGATATGGTTTCAGGTTTGCGGCTGGGAGCTGATGATTATTTAAGCAAGGATATTTCCTTACCGCACCTTATGGCTAGAATTGCTGCCTTGTTTCGTCGCCAAGACCTCAGTGCAAAGCAAAGCAAAGAAAAAACCATCCAACAAGGAAATTTAAAAATATTAACCGATAATTTACAAGTTTTATGGAACAGTCGCGAAGTCGACCTGACCGTGACAGAATTTTGGATGGTCGTCACCTTAGCCAGACATATGGGACATGTAAAAACAAGAGAACAACTCATGCATGATGCTAACATCTACGTTGATGAATCTACCATTACTTCGCATATTAAAAGAATTCGTAAAAAATTCATACAAATAGACAAAAGTTTTAACTGCATTGATACCGTTCATGGCATGGGATATCGTTGGAAAAAATAATCTGGCATCAAAATGAAGCTTAAATACCAGTTATTATTTCTTGCTCTGATTAGTTTTATTTTCCCCATCTCTGGCTATTTGGCTCTTAAAACGGTCGATGAAGAATTCAGAAATGGCATTCAACAAGCCGCTAAAGCCACCTTGAGTTCTTTACAAGCCGCTGTGCACGAGATATTATCCAGCAAAGATAACATCAAACTCAATGGTTTTGTAGCAGAAAAGATAAACAGCCTAAATCTCGATGGCGAAGCACAAGAATGGTCACAGATAAAAGCCTATCACTACACCAACGGCACAGATAGATTACAAGTAAAAATTGCCCAATACCAGCAACAACTGGCATTACTCATCAGCAATTCCTCTGCCCAATTAAATGCCACATCTCGTAGACAAAAACCCGATGAACTCATTATTGCCCTCGCCAACGACCAAGCTCTCTACCGCTACACCTTCAAACGTGTTGCCGAAGGTTTTATACGAGCCACAGAAACCGCACAAGAATTGAGCACTGAAACCATCGCATACACGGCTTATTGGCACGAAACCAGTCAAGGTTTTCAACTAGAAATGTGGTTTGTACCAAATAACTTCCATCATTTAGGCTTGGTCAGTATTAACAACACAGCAACACAAACAAAAATAACAGGCACCCTGCAACCCAAAGACAGCAATCGCTTAAAACTGCTGCCAATGGTCTCAAACAATACCCAACTGCAATCAATTATCAACCGCATCACCCCAGAAAACAACCAATTCACCCTAAAAGATAGACAAGGCAGAATCATAGCACAAAGCAACAAACTTCCCAAAATTCAAAACAACAATTCATGGCAATGGCTATTAACCCCTGTATACCAATGGTTATTCGCTATCGACAACAAAGACAACTGGTTTTATCGCAATGAAGACGGTTTAGCAGGTGTTATTCTTAACAAACAACATGAAAATATTGTTTACAGTCTAAAAAGCATGATGCCACAAGGGCAACAAAACATGATACAAAGCTTATTAAAAGCAGGCATTATCATGCTATTGGTGGTATTTATCATTCTGGTGCTGTACTTGACCTATGCCTCAATCTTAGCATGGCGAATTCGCACACTTAATCATGCCCTGCAAAAAGTCTTAGACGCCTATGGCAAAGTCCATACCCAACTGCCATCCAACACAAGCCGAGATGAAATTGGACAACTGGCAAGAGGCATTGAATCCATGTTAAAGGAAATGCAAGAATACACACAATACCTAAAAGACCTAGGCTCGCGTCTGTCCCATGAAATGAAAACACCGATTGCCATCGTGCAATCATCCTTAGATAACTTATTAATAGACAGTAATCATGAAAATACGGAATTTTTAAACCGAGCAAAGCATGGAACCAATCGTTTAAAATTTATACTCAACCAATTAAGTGAATTAAACTCGTTAAAACTCACCCTTGAAAAAACAAAAAAGCAGCGTTTCAATTTAACCAAACTGTGCACACAATTGGGAACATCTTACCAAAGTATTTTACCCAACTTATCACTCTCCATAACAAATGACGCTGTTTACATTAAAGGTTCGGCAGAACTCATGGCTCAATTACTCGATAAATTAATCGAAAACGCTCAGGATTTCACACCCAATACGGGTACAATAACCCTGCAATTACTCTGCCAAAACAAATACGCCGAATTGAATATTATAAATTCAGGCTCACAACTGCCTGCTGGAATTAATGTTTTTGACTCAATGACCACCCACAGGTTAGCAACCCAAAAAAACACAACATCAGCCAAAACCCACCTCGGTCTTGGACTCTATATTGTGCAACTCATTAGCCGCTTTCATCTGGCAAAAATCCAAGCAAGCAACCTAAAAAATCCTGAAAAAGTAAAATTTAGCCTAAAAATCCCTAAAATTTGAAAAGTTTATAATTTTTTACAATTCATTCACTATATGCAAAAGCAGGATTATTGAATAAACTCTTATTAAATAACAAAGACTTACAAGCCATACTTGTAATTTACTTTACAATTCTTAAAGATTGTAACATTTGCATCCTGAACAAATTACATTATAATTCAGTTTCGAATAATTTTACTGGAGAGTAATAAAATGAAAAAAAATAAAGTATTTGCAGTCAGCGTATTGGCTTTAGCATTAGGTTTAGGTGGTTGTAAATCAACTAAAAATGATTCACACGCCGTCATGAATAACGACCACAGCAGTGAAGTCGCCGCCCTACAGGCAAAACTTGCTGCCAAAGAAAGTGAATTGGCTCGTGCCAATAGAATGTTAAGTGAAGGTAATAGCAATGCATCAGTAGTCGATGCAACGGGAGGTAACTCTTTATTGCCACCCAATGCCAAAGCTGGCGAATGTTATGCACGTGTACTGACTCCTGCAACCTACAAAACCATAACAAAAGATGTTATCAAACGTAAAGCTTCTAAAAAAATTGAAGTTATTCCTGCAACGTATAAAACAGTTGAAGAAAGCATCTTAGTAAAAGAAGCAGGTGAAAAAATTGAAACCATCCCTGCTGTATATGATTGGGTTGAAGATCAAGTTTTGGTCAAAGCAGAATCAACAAAATTAGTCAGCCATCCTGCTGAATACGGCACAGAAAGCGAACAAGTTTTGGTCAAAGAAGCTTATACCACCTGGAAAAAAGGCCGTGGTCCAATCGAAAAATTAGACAATGGCACCGGTGAAATCATGTGTTTAGTCGAGGTTCCTGCTCAATACCGCACGGTCACAACACGCGTGGTAACAAAACCTGCATGGACAGAAACCATTGTTATTCCTGCTGTTTACAAAACAGTTAAGAAAAAAGTCATGGTTAAACCACCACAAGTTGTCAGAACTCCAATTCCTGCGGTATACAAAACCATAACCGTGAAGAAAGTAGCGACACCTCCACAAGAAAATGTGATTGAAATTCCTGCTGTTTATGACACAGTTGTACAACAACAGAAGGTCACCAGTGCAGAAATGACTTGGCGGCCAATCCTTTGTGAAACCAACACAACATCAGACATCATCTTACGTATCCAAAAAGCTTTAGATGCAGCTGGCTACAATCCTGGTACAGTCGATGGTGTGATGGGTTCTGCCACCATGTCAGCGTTAAGTGCTTACCAAAGAGACAACAACTTAGCATCAGGTCAGTTGACAATGGAAGCTCTTAAAAAATTAGGTGTTTTGTAAAATCCTAATTAATCAAGTCTACTCATTAAAGACTTGAAATAATATAAAACGACGGATCAAATTCCGTCGTTTTTTTTTGCTGATTAAATTGTGTTATAATCCTGCTTTGCAGAATTAAATTTAGGCAAGTATGATAAAGATTATTATATTTTTGAGTGTGTTTTTGGCAATACATGTTGATGATAAACCCACAATTGCCACGTGGTTTTTACAAGATTTAGAAAAAAATATTGGCAGTTGGGAAGCCGATAATAGCCAGTACAAGTCGGAGGATGAACCACAAGAAAAATACATTATGCAATGGCAATGGGGCATTGGAAAAACCAGTATGACTGGTCGCATGTATGGCATCATCAATGGCAAAGAAACGCCAAATTATTGGGAATTTCGTCACTATTGGGATAACGCCAACAATAAAGCCATGCTGGTTCAATACGGCAATGCTGGCGTCATCGGCTTGGGTGAATTAATCTTGCAAAAAGACGGCAGTATTCAAACCATACAAAAATTCAGTGTGCCATCAGGTCGAAACTGGTCCACAAAACACAGCATAACAAATGACGGCAAAACCTCATTAACCACATCTTTTGATAAAAATAAACAAGGTCAATGGATAAAAAACAGAAGCTACCTGTGGCACAAAGTTGAGCAAAAAGAACAAAAAGAACAAAATGAGCAAAACTATAACAAGCAAATCCAAACAGAACATACAACCGAAAACAACACCCTTGATTTGGACGATTTCTCACTCGCACTCAACGTCCAAGATTTAAATAGCTCTTATGAGTTTTACCAAAAACTTGGTTTTAAGCAAACAGCAGGAAATACAGAACAGAACTGGATGATTATTGGCAATGGTGTGCTTAAAATAGGGCTTTTTCAAGGGTTTTTCTCAAAAAATACCCTCACATTTAACACAAAAGATGCTCGAAAAATCTACCAACACTTGAAAGAACAAGGAATTGAAGCCGATTTTGCTCATGGATTTAGCAGAAAAACAGGCCCTGCATCCTTTAGTGTCAGTGATCCTGATGAAAATCCCATACTGATTGACCAAAGGTAAACAATTTATTCGACCAAAAGCAACGGAATATGGTAAGATTTCGACTCGCTATAATTAAGGTGTGTCATGTTTAAGTTTTTTTTGTGCTTATTTGTTCTCAATACTGCTCTCGCTGATGAATTGTTTGATAAGGATTTTATCCACAAAGTTGAA
>CAZQMH010000088.1:0-10439 GCA_964594435.1 uncultured Alcanivoracaceae bacterium | reverse complement strand
TGTCAATAGTTTTGAGTCCTAAACTTCAACCCAAATTGCGGTTTTACTAAGGTGCGGCTTTTTTATTCTTGTCTTCTTTTTTATCTTCTAAAACATCGTCCAACCGTTTGTTTAAAGCTTCAAATTTGTATTTTGGAATAACAAACAACCATTTTTCAATATTCTTAGCAAAAACAGAATTATCGCTTAAATTCGCTACTTTTAAAGTTAAATAATACTTTTCATCTTTTTTAAATATCTTCAATAAATATTCTTCCCCTGAAAAAAGTGTGTAGCTTATTTGATTAACCAACTCATCTGCACCAACCGTTGAACGTGCAACAACATCATCAATGCTAAAATTAACCAAACCATTGGCAAGATTTTTGAGTGCTACAGTGCCCTTAAGTTGCTTATTTTCTGGCATGTTCAGCAATGAAAAGTCTTTTTCATCTTCGGTGCTTTTAGCGATAGTGAAAGCTTGAGCTTGTGCTGGTGCATAGCTTACCGATTTTACTTTTTCAGCGTTAATATTAAACAGTTGAGAGACCATCCATTCGCTTACATCAAGATTAAGTTGCATTTGACCTTCAAGCAGATAACTTTGTTTCTGCTCGTGGTGTTTGGCAAACACACCCAAACTGCGAGCAGCTAGCTTACCAATAACGACATCTGCAATAATTTTGCCGTTGCTCTTTAAGGTGATAAATGTTGCTGGATTTGTGCCTTCTTGACTCAAACCGAGGTGCTGGTATTTTTCGGCATTGCTTGTTTTCTTATTTTTAATGGTTAATTTTCGTAATTCCAAAAGTGTGTCTGCTATTTTATTCGCATCGGCAATGTAATTATTTTTTTCTGCTAAATGCCATATACCATTATCTTTGCTTAAGGTAATAGTTTGACTTGCTTTTTTCATAGCAATAGCGTCAATATTGTTAATTTGCTCTGCTAATGAGGGGATGAATTTTGCATTTTTCCACGCTTCATCATGTGTCTGATTATTTTTTAGCACAAAAAAACTAATGCCTGCCAGCAGAAACAAAACAACGAGTAATATTTTAATATTATTTTGCATATTTTCCTCCTTTTCTTTTTGGTTTAAACCATAAAATAAAGATGCCGATTAGCGTAATCAATAAAGGAATAAGACCAATATTAATTATTTTGAGGTGTGTGCCTAAATCTTCTATATCCTTGTCTAAATTTCTTCTTACTTCTCTGAGTTTTTTTCTTACTTCGAGTTTTTCTTGTTGAAATTTTTTAATTTCTTGCTCTTGTTCCGCACTCAAAATCAGTCGGTCTTGTTGCCCTTTTTGTTTTTGAATTTGGAGCAATTTTTCTTCGGTCTGGCGAAGTTTTTGCTTCAACACTTGCTCTTGGTCTCTAAATTTGGCATCGGATGCTTTTTGCAATGCAATAACCTTGGTGAAAGGTCGTGCTGAGTTTTTTCGTCCACGAATATTAATCAAATCGGGGCTTCCTGCCATATTATCGAGCAAGTTAGTTATCATATTGCCATTATCGGCAAAGGCTGAAAAGACTTTTCTGCCAAAGAAGTTTTGTGATTTGACCCACATTTGGTCAAACAAAATATCGGTATCGGCAAAAAGCACAATTTTGGGGTCTTTGTTTTCTTGTATTATGTCTTTGGCAGCCATTGCATCTATGGCTTCGATTCCGTTGGGGAAGGCTGTTTTTATCGTGCCAGTTAAACGAGCCGCAATAGTGTAAGCCTTATCATCGGCATGAAAATTCTTAAACAATGTTCGTGGGTCGACCAAGAACTTAACCGCTTCGGTTGTTGTGGTTGAGGCTTGTTTTGAACTCTGAATAATGGGTTGCAAGTTATCGCCAGCCAATACACCAACCATAGCTGTGTTGACCGCATTTAAATCCCTCGCAATAATATCTTTTGCATTAAATGCTTCGTTGGTGAATGCTAAATATGCCAAATGTTGTTCAGGCCTAGTTGCTTTGTTTCTTTGGATATTTAATGAATATTTCGGATCTAACAAGACTTTTTTGGCATCGTATTGTACATTCCACGCCTTAAACAATTTAGTTAAATCTGAATTTTTTTCAGCTTGAAATGCTTCGCCAGTGGTCAAATCCAAACTCATAGTTTCTGCTTGAGAAAACGGATCAACAAACACCAATAGCCGACCACCTTTCATAACAAACTGATCAATTGCCAACAAGGTTTTATCGCTTAATTCTTTTGGATGAATCAAGAGCAACACATCAATTTTATCATCAATGTTTTCGGTATCAGTTTTGAGTTTCATCACATTATAATCTTTCTGTAACTGCGTGACAAAGACCTGAGCTGGCTTCATTTCCTTTTTGATTTCGTCAAATTTTGCCATCACCTCAATTGAACTCATAATCGCCACTAATTTTTTCTCTGGATGGTTAAGATTATTGATTAATTGGGCAATATCGTATTCCAAAAATGATTCCCTATCGGGCTGCATAAAAGGTATCGTCTGAATGCTATCTAAAGAATTTTCACCAACCAAACCAAAGAAGATATTTTCTCCACCCGTGCCAACAGGCAAAGCTTGTAAGCCGAATTGTGACGCCTCATCTTCTTGTGGTGAAAAACTTTTCGGGTCAATAAAAGATAGTTCAAGCTTATCATCACTGTAGCGTTGCATTTCTTTTAAAATATCAACCACTGTGTTGCGATAAGTTCTTAAAACAGGGATATCCTTGGTAGCTTCATCAGAAAAATACAATTTGAGATAAACTTTCTCGTCAATGTTTTTCAAAATGTTCTTAGTGCCATCATTTAAGGTAAATAATTTGTTTTCGGTTAAGTCAATTCTGGCATGTGAAAACAAGCCTGATTGGCTGATTATAATTGAACCCAGTAGAAAAATTCCTACCAATATGAGTAACTTTGTTGAATTTGATTTCATGTCTGTCCTCCTATTAATCTGCTTTTTTCATATCAAGAACGATAGATGTTGCATACAGCCATAAAGCAATCACCATAAAATAATAAACAATATCGCCCAAATCCAAAACACCCTTGTTGATGCTTGCAAAATGTGTCATAAAACTGGTTGAAGCGATGGAATCCACTAAAAATTGAGGCATCCAAGCAGAAAAGAAGTCCAAAATCATCGGTAATCCCGATAACAAAAACACAAAACAAATCACCGCCGTCAAAATAAACGCAATGACCTGATTTTTATTAGCTGATGACACACAAGAGCCAATAGCCAAAAAAGCACCTGCCATCAACAAACTACCAATATAACTAATGAAAATAAGACCGTTATCAGGATTTCCTAAATAATTAACCGAAATCCAAATCGGAAAAGTTAAAAACAATGCGATAGCAATAAAAATCCAAGCAGCAAAAAATTTGCCCAAAACCAAGTCCTTTTGTTTTATCGGTAATGTCATTAACAATTCAATATTACCACTGCGTCTTTCTTCTGACCACATACGCATGGATACAGCGGGTACCAAAAACAAATACAGCCACGGATGGAAATTAAAAAACGAACTTAAATCCGCTTGATTGCGTTCATAAAGACCACCCAGATAGAAAGCAAACACTCCACTTAATATTAAAAAGATAACGATAAAAACATATGCAATAGGTGTTGAGAAATAACCCTGCAACTCCCTTTTTATTACAGCCAGCATTTTATTCATTATGCCACCTCCTTGGTATTATTTTCTAAGGTAATATTTCTAAAAACTTCATCTAAACGTCCAGCTTCCATGGCTAAACGGGTAACAGAAATCTTGTGCTTTTTTAAAAAATCGCTTATTTCATCAAAGATATAAACACTTTGGGCAGGAAAAACAGTGGTTTTATGACGTTTGGCATCGTACTCGACATCACGCACACAGCTCATTTGTTTAATTTCATCTAATAGAGCAAATTCAATTGTGGCATCAAAAGTAACAGCGTTATGGTATTTTGACATGTTTTCAAGTTCTGCGGGGGTGTTATCAGCGACTATTTTACCTTGGGCTATGATAATTGCTCGATCACATACCGCATGCACCTCTTCAAGAATATGGGTCGAAATAATAATGGTTTTATCTTTTGACATCGAAGTGATAAGCTTACGAACTTCATGTTTTTGATTGGGATCCAAACCATCAGTTGGTTCATCTAACACCAAAACCTCAGGGTCATGAATTAAGGCCTGAGCCAATCCCACACGTCGTTTATAACCTTTAGAAAGTGTTTCTACTTTTTGGTAATACACCTGTTCCAGAGCAATTCTATCAATAATTTCATCTACACTGGTGGCAATTTTAGATTTTTCTATGCCTCGCATCTGAGCAATAAACTTTAAAAAATCACATACCAACATATCATCATAACTCGGCGCCCCTTCTGGCAAATAACCGATTTTATTTTTTAAAGCCAAGGCATCAGTATACAAATCAATACCACAGACCTGAATTTGACCAGCCGTTGGCTGTAAAAAACCCGTAATCATTTTCATGGTTGTTGATTTACCCGCACCATTTGGACCCAAAAAACCCAAAACCTCACCCTTATTAGCGACAAATGATAAATTATCCACCGCCCTAAACTGGTTAAAATTCTTGGTTAAATTTTTACATTCAATCATAGTTCCTCTCTAAAATTATTTTTCTACTCTTTTTATTTTTTTTCTGTTAGAATTGCCGTCGGTATTTTACTAATTTGGTAAGAAAAAGCAAGTGATACCCAAATTGCAATGCATAGTGCCTGCAATTGATGTGCAAAAGAAATTTGGGCAACAAATCAAACGTCTGCATTCATAACTAGCGGTATTAGAATCAATCAAAACAAAAAAGTTCAAAAAATTTATGGTTAAACAATTAAAAAAACTCCCCCAAGGCCTGCTCGAACTAACTGCTGACAAACTCTATACTAAAATCGATAACCATACCTTAATTCATTTAGAAGGCAAAATAAAACGCCCTGTTTTTATATCCATACTGCAACATGGCGATGAATACACTGGCTGGGACGCCTTAAAAGATTACCTCAACAACCACCAACACGTGTTACCTCGTTCCATCAGCATACTCTTTGGCAATGTGCAAGCTGCCGCTCAAAATGTGCGTCAACTCAATGGACAACCCGACTTTAATCGTTCGTGGCCCAGTCGAAAAAAATACGACTATCCTATTGCTCAAACAATGCAAGAAATCACTGCCATAATGCAAGCCAAAAAACCATTTGCAAGCGTAGACATTCATAATAATTCGGGCAGAAACCCTCATTATTCTGGCATTAACTCTTTAGACCCTGTTTTTATTAATTTAGCCTCATTGTTTTCTGATACCATGATTTATTTCACCTCGCCTGTTGGCATTCAATCAGGAGCGTTTGCCAAGTTTTGTCCTTCAGTTACGGTAGAATGCGGTCTATCAGGCACATCGGATGGTACAGAACAAACCCATACTTTTTTGGAACTCTTGTTAAGCCAATCAAACCTCGAACACGTCCCAGGTATTCTAGAGCACCAAAAAGTGTATAAAATTATTGCTACAATCAAAGTTAAACCTGAAATTAAAATAGCATTTGACCCACTAGCCGATGGTTTTATGTTATTAAAAGACCTTGACTGCTTAAATTTCAAACAAACCAACAAAGCCGAAGTCTTTGGCATACTCGGAAGTGAGCTTGTTGCAAAAAACATCATGCCTTTTATCATTACTGATGAAAATGACAAAGATGTCACTAACCAGTACTTTACCATTGAAGGCGATAAGGTTTGTACAACTAACAAATTTGTTCCCGCTATGATAACCCAAAACATTCAAGCTATCAGACACGATTGTCTGTGTTATATCATGCAAAAAATAAGAAATTAACAACTAGGTAAACATATGAAAATTAATAAGGTAAAAGCCGTCATAACAGGTGGCGTATCAGGACTTGGACTGGCATGTGCCCGTAAAATCATCTCCGACGGTGGGCAAGTAGCACTTTTTGATATTAATAAAGAAGCGGCACAAAATATTTTAGAAGAACTAGGTACGCGTGCGCATTTTTACCAAACAGATGTCAGCAATGAAAAAAATGTCGAGCAATCCTGTCTTGATGCTAGCCAAGACATGCAAGGCATTAACGTCGCTATCAACTGTGCAGGTGTTTTATCAGCTGGACGAGTTTTGGGGCGAGAAGCTCCTATGTCTACAGACTATTTCTCCAAAGCTATCATGATAAATCTTATCGGCAGCTTCAACATAGCCAAAACCACCGCCAACATCATGCAAAACAATGATGCCGACAGCGATGGCGGACGTGGCGTCATCATTAATACCGCCTCAATTGCGGCCTATGAAGGACAAATTGGACAAGCCGCCTATTCCGCCTCGAAAGCTGGTATTATTGGCATGACACTACCAATGGCAAGAGAGTTTACTCGCATTGGGGTGCGGGTCATGACCATTGCACCAGGGGTCTTTATGACACCTATGGTTTCAGGCATGCCTGATAATGTCAAACAAGCACTGGCAGCCGGTGTGCCCTTTCCTTCTCGCTTAGGCAACCCTGCTGAATTCGCTTATACCGCCGCTCACATAATCCGCAACACTTATTTAAATGGCTCGGTTATACGACTAGACGGAGCTATCCGCTTGCAAGCAAAATAATTACTCTCAAATCCCGATAACGAAGTTGTACTCTTTATTGCGATTCAGTATCGGGATTTGGGTGAAAACTTTCAATCTCAGCGTTTTGAGCTGGTATTAACGCCCGTTTTAAATCTTTCTGAATTTGTGGATATTATGCAAATAAATAGATAATATTTTTTATTTGCAGAAAAGATAGTATAAGATAAACCCCAAATCCCAACAGGAGAGGATTAAAACCAACGCAGCTTGATTCAGATGCATCAACCTATTGCAATTCTAATAATTTTTCTATCGAGATTTGATGAAAATAAGACATGACTAAAAACAAAAACATAATATCAGAAATACTTAATCGCAAGATTCCGCAAATAATTGGCATGTATATTGGATCGGTATGGTTATTAGTGGAAATTTCCAACTGGATGAGCGGTCGCTTTAAATTACCCGCCCAATTTGACACTTATGTATTTGTTTTTTTACTTAGCTTGTTACCTGCCGTCATCATCATTGCATGGGGACATGGTAAATCAGGGGCAGATTCGTGGTCAAAATTTGAACTGTCGTGGATACCACTGAACCTCACATTTGCAATCTTTGCTGCAATTTATTTTGTCAAACCTATTTCAGAAAAACAATTGGCACAAGCCAAAATTGAGCCAGAAAAAGCTGAAATCATGCAGAAATTATCCGTAATAGATGCTGAAACTGGTAAAAAAGTCACTTATGAAGTGGCAAATCAAGCTTACCATCAGTCAGTTATAAGTTTCTTTTTTGATAACAATACTCAGCACAACGACAATGATTGGTTAAGCTATGGCGCTGGCTGGCTACTTTCACAAGATTTAAAAAGAACCCCTTTACTATCTGTTATTACACCCTATAATTCACGCAAATTATTCTCTAGTCTTGTCGCTAAAGGCTTCAAAAACGCACTGAATATTCCTTTAGCTTTGGCTTTAAAAATTGCCGGCAATCGCTCCATTGACTGGATAATTATGGGTTCTTTCGATAGGGTTAATAAAAATTACACATTTAACGGTGAGCTGTACAATGTGAAGACAGGAGAACTGGTTAATAAATTCAGTGCTGAAAACAAAAACCCGCTAAAGGCCATTGATACCATTTCTGATAATTTTAGTCATGAAATCCTTAAAGCCATTAATATCCATGATAATGTTATCCCACAATTAGCAATTTCCGACCATACTAGCAACAACATTGATGCAATAAAAAATTATATCGCCGCTAAAAATACGGCCCTATTTGAAAATAATTACCAAAAAAGCAACCACTTAATACAACTCGCCTTAGAAAAAGACCAAACATTCGCCGATGCTCATTTACTCGCTGTTGATAATTATAATGCTTTAGGCGATGTTGATGCCAGCATCAAACATATTAAAGCAGCACTCAAATTTGATTACAAACTTTACCAAGAATCAGTCTTCATCATTAAAGCAACACTTTTCGCCTATAATGGACAACAAGAAAAATCCATCAAAATACTCGAAAATCTCGTTAAACTCTACCCCAGAAGCGTAAATTCACTGCGTACTCTTGCAAGATACTATTTTCAAATTGGTCATCACCAACAAAAAGCAAAAGAAATATACTTAAAAATAGTAGATTTGGAAGGAGCACAAAGTACCGCTCTTATAGAACTTGGAAAAATAGAACGATTAAAAAACAACAAAGACAAGGCCATTGAGTACCTACAAAAATATTTAAAAGCAAATCCTGCCAAATCTCAAGCTTTCTTTGAGCTGGGTGATGCTTATTTGCAATTTGGTTTAATGTCTCAAGCCCAAGAAATGTACGAAGAAGCCAGCCTATTTGACAATAAAGATTTCCGATCAGAAATCGGTCTTGCCACCATTATCGCCTCAAAAGGTGATTATAAAAAAGCACTCACACAACTGAATGCCTTACTAAAACAAGCAGAAACAGCCAATCAAAAACTCAAAATCTATGCAAGCATTACTGATATTCTCTTACTAACAGGACAGATAAAGCAAGCCTTGAAAAACATGCAAAGCATTGGGTTTATTGCAAAAACTTCCATGCCACCATTAGCTTCTATTTTTCAGGTTGAAGGAACAAAAATTTATCTTTTCACCATGATAGGTAACTACAAAGCAGCTCAAGAAATAATAGACAAGATATCACATGACTTAAAACCTCCCTATGATTTGTTAGTCGGTGCTTTTTCAAAATTTATGTATGAAAAAAGAAAAGACAGTCAGCGGTTTACCAAAGCCCTCGCACTTGAAGAACAATTCGTCGAAAAATTTAATTCAGCAACAATGCTTCCAGACATTCTGTATTCAAAAGCACTGCTCCAATTTTGGCAAAAAAATGATGAAAAAGCCTATGATCTAATCCAACAAGCCATAACCGAAGCCAAACAATCTTTTGTCACTCTTATAACCACAAAGCAAATTGATAGCATCAGCTATCTCAAAGCCGAAATATTAACCAATCAACAAAAATTCACGCAAGCTCTCAAGGAATTAGATATTATTTTACAACGCACACCACTTTTTGCCAGAGCTCATCTGCTAAAGGCACAAATCTACCAAAAACAAAACCTTGATGCTAAGAAAAATGCCGAAATAAAAGCCGCTGAAAAAATTTGGCAAGACGCGGATACCGAATTTATTGATCTCAAATATTTACAAAACTTTAATAAATCTTAACCCCCGATATAGAAATCACATTTTTTTAAAAAGAATAGCATCAACTTGATTCAAATCAGTATATAATTAACAACTATTAAGAAAATAAGAGAATTGTCAATGTCAGCAACACTAAAAGCAGCGGTTATTCAAATGGGCTTGAAATCATCCACCGATAATGACCCCGAAACCATCCGTAAAGCCATGATTGAGGCTCATATTCCTTTGATTGAGGAAGCAGGAGAAAAAGGCGTTCAGGTTTTGAGTTTTCAGGAGGTCTTTACCCAGCCGTATTTCTGCCCGAGCCAAGATGTCAAATGGTACGAGAGTGCCGAACCGATTCCAAACGGTCCAACGACACAGTTGATGATGCAATACGCAAAAAAATACCAAATGGTTATCGTTGTACCAATTTATGAACGTGATGAAGTGACGGGTGTTTATTATAATACGGCGGCTGTTATTGATGCCGATGGCAGTTATTTAGGTAAATACCGTAAAACTCACATTCCACAAGTTGCTGGTTTCTGGGAGAAGTTTTATTTTAAACCAGGCGCTTCAAATTGGCCTGTGTTCCAGACCCAATACTGTAAATTGGGCGTCTATATATGTTATGACCGCCATTTTCCCGAAGGCTGGAGAGCTTTGGCTTTAAACGGTGCAGAATACATCATTAATCCATCAGCAACAGTCGCAGGATTATCCGAATACCTATGGAAACTCGAACAACCCGCCTCTGCTGCTGCCAATGGTTGCTGGATTGCGGCAATTAATCGTATCGGCACCGAAGAACCGTGGAGTATCGGTGAATTTTATGGACAAAGCTATTTTGTCAATCCTCGTGGGCAAATAGAAAAACAAGCCAGCCGTGATCAAGATGAATTGCTTATTCATGATTTGGATATGAGTATGGTACAAGAAGTCAGAAACACGTGGCAGTTTTTCCGTGATCGCCGACCCAGCACATACAGCCGCTTAACCGATGGCGAATAAAGAGTAGGCATTCTTTTTTAGTCAAACCCAAATCCCGATAGTGTAAGTCCAACGTGATAATGTCCGCTTTGAGCAAATTTAAAATATCCGCTTTCTCTATAAAAAGAGAGCCATATGATCAAGAAAATAAATAATGTAACTGCTCACACTACCGTCATTGCCGCGAAGGCGGTAATCTCATAAATA
>CAZQMH010000087.1:0-10501 GCA_964594435.1 uncultured Alcanivoracaceae bacterium | reverse complement strand
CAATTAAGCCTAAACATTATGGATAACGAAGGTGCAACAGCCACCGATACGCTCCAAGTTGAAGTCAAAGGCGAAAACGATTATGCCCTGAATTTTGATGGCGGAGAATTTGTCGTTATCGAAAATGCCAACATGCCACAAGTCGATTTAACCATCGAAATGTGGATAAAACAAGACAGCAGCTCAGGAGACACCGATGGACTGATAAACCTAGGAGCCAATGATGGCAAACGCCTCATCTTAAAAACGGGCGGACTGCCGGCTTGGGGATTAAACAATTATGCCGATACAGGCATCAGTATTGGGCAATGGCAGCACCTCGCCTTTGTGGTCGAAAACAGCTTATTAACCCATATTTACATTGATGGCGTAGCGCAAAACCTTATCGGTGATGGCATTATAAATATGCCTGATGCTTACATGTCGATTGGTTCATTTTACCAAGGCGTAGCCTCAAACTTTGACTTTGATGGCACAATTGACGAACTGCGAGTCTGGGATATCGCCCGCAGTAACGCAGAAATCAACGCCAACAAAGACATCGAACTCAACGGTAAAGAAGCCAATTTAGTCGGCTACTGGAACTTCAACGACGGCAGCGGCACCAAACTCACCGACCAAGCAGGCAACCGCGATGGCAACCTCACAAACATGCAACAAAATGATTGGGTATTAGGCGTTATCAACCCGCATTAAAACCTAATCACCAAATACTCTTAGAACAAAGTTGCCCTATCGGGATTTGGGTACAGGGATGTTATTTTTTAAAAACTTTCCTCAATAAAGCGGTGGTTTGCTTCATTGGATTGGTGCGTATTTCGGCTTCTTGCTTGGCAAGGTAATAAAAAATACCATCCATGCCTTTTTCTACCACATAACCCGTTAAATCAGGTTTGACTGAGGAAACAAAAGGAATTTTATCGTATTTATTCATGACTTTATTCAGGCTTTGCACGGCTCCGACTTGAGACAAACTCTGAGCAACGATGGGGTGCATCTTTTCAGATAGGGATGCTGTCATTTTATTCTTAAAATAATTCGTGGCAGAATTATTTCCGCCTGCATAAATCTTTTTTACATCTTCAAAAGTCATGTCTTTTATGGCTTTTAGAAACATATCTTTGGCAATCGGTGTCGCTGTTTCGGCTGCTCGGTTAAGTTTCAGTTCTAAATCATCTACCGTAGCACTCATACCAACTTTTTTTAAAATACCACGTACTTTTTCTAAATTTTTAGGCAAAGGAATATGAATCGACTTATCCTTATTAAAGCCATCGGTCGTGCCAATTTGAGCAATAACATTTTGTGCACCAATGCTGAGGGCTTGTTTAAATGCTGTGCCAATTTCATTGCTATTAAGTTGGGCATGAGATTTGTTGCTATCGCCTAATATTTTTTTCCACCATTTGCTTTTTGCATCTGCGGTAGTGCACAGGAAAATTAGCAAGAAAATGCCGAAAAAGCCGTATTTTTTAAGATGTCTCATAATTTTATCCGATAAGAAAAGTTAATTATAACACAATTTTTTTACCGCTTTATTTTCTCTGCCAGGTTTGGGAAAACTTAGGAGCCGATACTCATTGCTATACTTGAGCAATCATGGTATACTCTGCTTATCTTTATAGATGGTTGTGCCTGTGTTCGGTCTTCCTAATATAAAAATGCCTATGAAAAACAAGCTTGATAAATCACGCAGAAATTTCTTTAAGCGGATATTCGCCAAGGATGCCAACGCCTTGCTTAATCCCTACAGCTCACTATCATCTCAATTAAAATCCAAGCTTCCACCTCTTGCACCAATGGCAGCAGAGGTGCTTTTTTTAAACCGCACAAGCTTTGGCATAGCACCTGATGATTATGCTCGTATTAAGTCCATTGGCATTGAAAACTACCTGGAAGAACAGCTGGATTATGAAAATATTGCTGATTCCGAATTTGAAGATTTGATACAAACGGCGTATCCTTTGCTTGATTATGGTTTGCCTGAAATTGTTGATTACATTGAAGAAGGCAATGCCTTGGGCGAAGACCGAGAAGCCGATACTGCCATTCAGCTGGTGTCGGCAACCATGTTGCGGCAATTGTACTCCAAGCGGCAATTGTTTGAAGTAATGGTCGAGTTTTGGAGTAATCATTTTAACAGTGATATTGTTAAAGGTTTGGACTTAATCTTAAAATATTACGAAGATAAACATATCATTCGAGCCAATGCTTTGACGAGTTTTCCCCAAATCCTACATGCCGATGCCAAAAGTGCCACCATGATGTTCTATCTGGATAATTATACCAATACCAAAGACGGACCAAATGAAAACTATGCCCGAGAACTTATGGAATTACATACTTTAGGAGTGGACAGAGGCTACAGCGAACAAGATGTAAAAGAAGTTGCTCGCTGTTTTACGGGCTGGAGTATTGGTCAAAATGATTCGGATTTTTTTGAATTTTATGATTCTGACCATGATTTTGCTGCGAAAATTGTACTTGGACAAACAATACAAAACGAAGAAGGCATAGTTGATGGTCAGCAAGTTTTAGATAAGCTCGCCTACAGTAGCACAACAGCAGGTTTTATTTCTGAAAAATTGGTACGGCGTTTTTGTTCTGATAGACCTGATGAAAAGCTGGTTAAGACGGTGGCAAAAAAATATTTATCTACCGATGGCGATATTAAGTCCATGTTACGCGCTATTTTTCATTCGCCTCAGTTTTTAGATTCGGTAGATGCCAAGTTTAAAAGACCTATTGAGTTTGTGACGTCTACCTTGCGAACGTTAGATATACAATCGGCTCAACAAAGCACAGAAGAAAAATTTTATCCTTTATTTATACTGTTTAAAGAATACCAAGATAGTGGGCAAGTGCCTTTTTTCTGGTCACCGCCAACAGGCTACCCAGATGTGGCTGATTATTGGCAAAATATCTCAACCTTATTAAGACGTATAAATTTTGCCAATGGCGTCGCATTTGGTGATTTACTCTACCAATCAGAAGATGGCGACGTGCCCTATTCTTACATCCTGCCTTATGATTACAGTCATCTTATCGATCAAGCTCAAACGGCACAAGAAATTATCATTCAACTAGAAAACAGCCTACTCCACCGAGAGTTACTAGCAGCAGATAGGCAATTGTTGCTGGATTTTTTGCAAACTCAAAACGAGCAAGAAATCACTGAGGAAAAAATTCGAGCCGTAATAGGTTTATTGCTTTCATCAACTTATTTTCAGATGAGGTAACCACGTTATGAAAAAAAGCAGAAGACAATTTTTACGAGATTCGGCTCTTATTGCAGGTGGTTTAAGTGCGGCGGGGAAAGCAAGTTTTGCCTCAGCACCTATTCAACAAGACACACAAGGTGAAAACGATATTATTATTTGTGTGTTTCAACGCGGTGCAGCTGATGGGTTGCACTCCATCGTTCCTTATGCCGAGCAAGAATACTTTAATCTCAGACCACAAACTGGCATAAGTAACAGCATTGATTTGGATGGTTTTTTTGGCTTAAATCCTGAACTTTCCGCCTTAAAAAGTATTTGGGATGCGGGTGATTTGGGAATTATTCATGCCATTGGTTCGCCAAGTGATTCTCGTTCGCATTTTGATGCCCAAGATAGCATGGAATTTGCTGATTTTGATAAAAACAATGTGCGTAATGGTTGGCTGGGCAAATATTTAGCTTTGACACAGACAGCAAGCGACTCTGTATTTAGGGCAGTCTCTTTAAATGATGCGGTACAAAAATCTCTAAAAAGTGAAATTGAGGCCTTAACGGTGGCAAGTTTAACCGACTTTAATATTCTAACCCATGAAAATCTCTCGGCCGCTAGCCGACAAACAATGGCAACAATGTATGAAAATGATGGTGAGTTTGCCAGCAGTAGTCGTGTCTTGTTTTCTGCCATTGATACGGTACAAAACATTAATCCAGATGACTATCCCGTTGACAATGGAGCCAGTTACCAAAACAACCCTTTTGCCAAAAAATTAAAAACATTATCGGTTTTGATTAAAGCAGACTTAGGGGTAAATGTTGCATGTGTGGATATTGGTGGTTGGGATCATCACAATAATATTGTTGCTAGCTTCAAAAAACCCGCCAATGCTTTGGCGAATGGCTTGCAAGCTTTTTACCAAGACATGGGTCAACGAATGAACAATATTACCATTTTGTGCATGACAGAATTTGGTCGCAGAGCAGGTGAAAATGCATCACTTGGCACCGATCATGGTCATGCTTCGGTCATGTACGGTATTGGCAAAAACATCAATGGCGGCATACATGGCAATTGGCCAGGACTGACTGAGAACAATCTTTATCGTGGTGATTTAGCAGTAACAACTGATTTTCGAGAAGTGTTTGCCGAATTATTACGCAAAAGATTACACTTCCAACAAGATTTATCACTTATCATCCCTGATTTTAATTACCAAGGCGGAATTGGTTTTTTTAAATAACCCAAATCCTGATTAAACATTGGATATTTCGTCGTGTTCCACTATCCAACGGTCAATAATTTTTTGGCACAGTTTTGGGTGCTGAACAATGAGTTCTGAGGCGAGTTTCTGGGCTTTTTGAAAGATGGGTTTATCACGTTCTAAGTCTGCCAGACGAAATTGGACGCTGCCTTTTTGTCGAGCACCGAGCAACTCCCCTGCTCCGCGTAGCTTTAAATCCTCTTTGGCTATCAAAAACCCATCGTTGCTTTTACGCATAATTTCTAATCGTTGTTTAGCCGTATCGCCAAGCGGTGCTTGGTACATTAAGACGCAATGGCTTTTCTTTTGACCGCGTCCAATTCGTCCACGCAGTTGGTGCAGTTGCGAGAGCCCGAGACGTTCGGCATTTTCAATAACCATTAGAGTGGCATTGGGCACATCAACTCCGACTTCAATCACAGTGGTGGCAACTAATAAATCCAATTTTTTTGCCTTAAAGTCATTCATAATGGAGTTTTTTTCGCTTGACTTTAAGCGTCCATGCACCAGTCCAATTCTGAGTTGCTCAAACCATTGCTTGAGCTCTTCATACGTATCGGTGGCTGCTTTGGCTCGCAGAACCTCGGATTCTTCAATTAAGGTGCAGACCCAATAGGCTTGTTCTCCTTTTTGGCAGTTGACTTTGATGCGTTGGGCAATTTGTGGCATTTTGCTATTGGCTATGACTAATGTGCTGATTTCTTGCCGATTGGGCGGTAATTCGTCAATGATCGAGATGTCTAAATTGGCGTAGGCAGTTTGGGCAAGGGTTCGAGGGATAGGGGTTGCTGTCATGATGAGCATGTGTGGTTGCAGAGCTTCAAATTGTCCTTTGTTGCGTAAGGCTAATCGCTGGTGCACGCCAAACCGATGTTGTTCATCAATAATAACCAAACCCAAAGCATTAAAAACCACATCTTTTTGAAACAAGGCATGTGTGCCAATGATTATTTTCACACCATTGGCTATCTTGGCGAGTGTTTTTTGACGATTTTTGCCTTTTATGGCGGCGGATAAAAACACCATGTCTTTTTCATCAAACCACATTTGCAAGGTTTTGTAATGTTGTTCTGCCAATAATTCGGTTGGTGCCATCATGGCACTTTGGTGACTTTGTTCTACGGCTGCCAGAATGGCGAGTGCTGCGACGACGGTTTTACCGCTGCCGACATCGCCTTGTACCAATCTTTGCATGGGATGGTTTTTGGCTATATCTTGGTGAATTTCAGCCACCACTCGTGCTTGTGCCTTCGTTAGCGAGAAGGGCAAATTTTGTAGAAAAGCGTGGTAACTTGATTGTTTAAGTGGCAATTGTGGTGCGAATAATTGTTGTGCTTTTTGTTTCAGCTGTTTCATGGCTAACAAATGGGCTAATATTTCTTCTAAAACCAATCGTTGCTGCGTAATATGTGTGCCGAGCATGAGCTGGGAGGTATCAGCATCAGCTGGTGGCAGGTGAACATATTCTATTGCTTGATTTAATGTTGGAAGTTGCCAATTTTGCAAGACTTCGGTGGGCAAATAGTCTTCAATCACGAGACTTTTATCTTTCAGTCGTTGCAAAACTTGAGCCATCGCTTTTTGGATAGTGCTTTGATTGACGCCCTCGGACTTGGGATAAATAGCCGTCAGCGACGGTGCCAGTGGCAATGGTTTTTCAAAATGTTGGTATTCAGGGTGTAACATTTCCTTCATGTATTTGCCAAATCGCACTTCACCAAAGGCTCGAATTTTAGTATTCAGCACCATTTTGGCTCGTTGGGCATAATAATGATTGAAAAACTTTAATGCCAGCGTGTTGGTGCCATCAAATATTTCACAAACCAACAAAGGCTTAAATGCATTGGTGAGGTAAACTTTCTCGATTGTGCCTTCAACTAACGCCATTTCTCCAAATTGCAAATCATCAATATAAGTTATTTTGGTTTTGTCTTGATATCGCAACGGCAAGTAAAAAAGCAAATCAATAAGATGCTTGATACCGAGTTTTTTGAGCTTTTCAGCGGTTATTTTACCGATGCCTTTGAGTTCTGTTAGTTGCATTAATATCGTGTTTGTTGTATATTGAGAAATATACCATAAATAAGAGAAAAGCAAATGAATCCATTACAAATTAAAATTATTAGTGTTGCTGCTGCCACTTTTGTTTTTGCCTTAGTAATCGACAATATTGGCTCAAGTGGTGCGGCCTCTAGTTCGAGCATGAATGCTTATGCGGCCGATGAAAAACCTCATTCTAAAATCGTTTATGCACCTAAAGACCGAAACAGAAGTTGTTATAAAAACAATATCGCACTGTACGGCAAAGTGCAATTTGTCGATTCTTTTCCTGATTTAAAAATACAGTACGTCAGTTCTTTTCCTGATATTAAGGTTGAGTTTGTCAGTTCTTTTCCCAGCAGCTGTGGCAAATGGCAAAAGGTTGACTCTTTTCCTGATTTCAAGGTGCAGGTGGTGAGTTCTTTTGCTGATTTAAAAGTGCAAAAGGTAAGTTCTTTTCCTGGCATGAATTAGAGCTCGTTCATTTTTCAACAGCGACTTCATTGCCTGTTTGTATGGCCCATAAATTATGGTAAATGCCTTTTATTTTTAACAAATCATCATGAGTGCCTGATTCTTTTATTTGTCCTTGAGCCAAAACGTGTATGCAATGGGCATGAACTATAGTCGATAAACGATGGGCTATGACAACCAAGGTTCTGTTTTGGGCAATTTTCTGCATCGAACGCTGAATGGCGGCTTCGGTCTCATTATCCACTGCGGATGTGGCTTCGTCTAATATTAAGATGGGTGGGTTCTTTAAAATAGCTCGGGCAAGAGACAATCGTTGTCTTTGTCCGCCTGAAAGTTTCATGCCTCTTTCGCCAACTAACGTGTTATAGCCCAATTCAAATGATTGAATAAAATCATCAGCTTCTGCCAGCCTGGCGGCTTGTTGTATTTCCTTCTGGCTGGCATTTTCCTTGCCATAGGCGATGTTTTCATAAATTGTACCGTCAAACAGAAAAATATCCTGCGAAACAAGCCCTATATTTTTTCTGAGATGTTTGATTTTTATATCACTTATCGGCACATTGCCAATGCTTATGTCTCCATTTGTTGGATTATAAAAACGCAACAAAAGCTTCATTAAGGTACTTTTTCCTGAGCCAGTCTGCCCGACAAATGCGGTAATTTTTCCTGCTTTTAAACAGAGATTAATGTCAGATAATACGGCTATTGAACGGCTGTTATAGGAGAAATCAACATCGTTATAATAAATATCATCGCTGAAACGAGCTGTTTTTGTGGCACTTTTATCACGAATAACAATAGGTGTTTCTAGCAAATCTAGAATCCGCCGAACCGATGCCATCGCTCTTTCGTACAAATCCATGGTCACGGCAAGCGAGGTAAATGGCCACAATAAACGCTGAGTCAAAAAAACCAACATGCCATAAGCACCGACAGAAATTACGCCATCCAAGGCATCAAAACCGCCAATAATAAAGGTCGCTAAAAAACCTGTTAAAATTGCCATACGAATAATGGGCGTGAAGGCGGCGGATACTTTTATGGCTTTGGCATTGGCTAATTGGTAATTTGAGCTGAGTTTCGCTAGGTCTTTTAGCTCCTTGTTTTCTTGGGTGAAACTTTTTATCGTGGCAATGCCCATAATTTTGTTGCTGATGGCGGTTGCTAAAATGCCCGCTTGTTTGCGTACTTCGGCATAACGAGGCTGAGCTTTACGTTGAAAGAAAAAAGCACCAAAAATAATCAACGGAATGGGCAAAAAAGCAAAGATGGCAATTTTAGTAGAAATATAGAAAAAAACAGAACCCACACCAATAACCGAAACAATAACTTGAATAAAATCATTGGCACCAACATTCAAAAACCTTTCCAACTGATTAACATCATCATTTAAAATAGCGGTTAAATTACCACTGGCTTGGCTCTCAAAAAAGTCCATGTCCATGTGCTGCATACGATTATAGCTATCTGTACGCATCTTATGCTGTAAGGTTTGGGCAAGATTTCGCCATAAAAGCGTATACAAAAACTGAAAGACCGATTCGCCCAACCATATCAAAAAAGTTAATACCGCTAAGGCGATGAGTTGTGATTTGGCATCAACAAAGCCAAAAGAAGCCAAAAAAGAATCCTCTTTACTGACAACGACATCAATGGCAATGCCGATAAGTATTTCAGGAGCAATATCAAACAGCTTATTAATCATCGAACACAGACTGGCAGCAATGATGTTCTTACGCAAACCTTTGGCGTATTTTAACAAGCGGATTAAAGGCATTTGATCAGACATTGTTATCAACCTCACTCTCGACTTCGCTATCAATATGATGCGGATGAAAATACTGAATACTTACCACCTGATAGCCAAATAACTCAATTTTACCTTTGTAGCGTTGAAAATCTGCCTCATTAAATTCAAAAGCATAACTCCGCAAGAACCCTACCCTTCCTTTGATACGTTTAATTTTCATGGATTTTAAGGCAATGGAGTCATCCAATAATATCCAGCCACGCTTAAACGTGTCTTTTTTGCAATAAGCACGGGTTATATCACGTGCTTTAGCATTGGTGGCAATAAAGAGAATAACCAAAGCGGTTAACAATAACAAAGGTATTTCAGTCATAAATGTTTACAAATTGTTCAGAATTTTATAATATGGTAGGTCGCTTAAAAAATAAAGATAAATTGTAATTAATGGAGATTAAATGAATTATAAAAATGAAAAAACCATAGATAAATGCGTTATTGCCGCTCGTGGCCCCATGACCTTATTATCACGTGATGAGGTCAATAAAATGATGAATATGGGCAAAAGCCCAACCCATGCCTTGTTTAGAAAATGCTGTCTTGCAGTGCTGAATTGTGATGCCAAGGAAGATGATGCGATGGCAGTATTGTCTCGCTATCCTGATTTTGACGTGAATTTGTTACCCAGAGAACGTGGTATTCATCTCGAATTTATCAATGCACCAGCCCAAGCTTTTGTCGATGGCAAAATGATTTCTGGCATACGTGATTCTATTTTCTCTGTACTGAGAGATATTATCTTTCAAAGTTCACAACACCAAGCAGGAAAGTTTGACGAAAGCAAACCCGAAGGCATTACCGACATGGTTTTTGAGATGTTGCGACGCGGTGAAGTGCACCAATTTGGCAAGGAACCAAATCTTGTTGTTTGCTGGGGCGGACACTCGATAAATAAAATCGAATACCAATACACCAAAAACGTAGGTTACCAACTTGGCTTGCGAGGGGCAGATATTTGCACGGGTTGTGGCACAGGAGCCATGAAAGGGCCAATGAAAGGAGCCTCAGTTGGTCATGCCAAACAACGTATTTTCGATGGTCGCTATATTGGTCTTACCGAACCAGGCATTATTGCCGCAGAAGCCCCCAATCCAATTGTAAACAAATTGGTTATTATGCCAGATATTGAAAAACGCCTTGAAGCCTTTGTGCGTTTAGGACATGGCATTATTGTTTTCCCTGGCGGAGTTGGTACGGCTGAGGAAATTCTCTACCTTATTGGCTTACTTTCCCATCCTAACAACAAAGAAAACCCGTATCCCTTCATTATGACTGGACCCAAAGAAGCGGCGGACTATTTTAAACAAATTGATAGTTTTATTCGCTTTGCTTTAGGTGATGAAGTCGCAAAATTATATGAAATCATCATTGATAATCCAGAAAAAGTAGCGAAACACATGATGACTGGTTTAGAAAAGGTAAAACAATACCGCAGCCAAAAACAAATAAGCTATTACTTTGATTGGGATTTAAACATCGAAAAAGGGTTTCAATTTCCATTTATGCCAAGCCATGAAAACATGCTCAATCTCAACCTCAATCGCGACCAACCAGTCAACAAACTCGCCGCCGATTTACGGCGTGCTTTTTCAGGCATTGTCGCAGGCAATGTCAAAGAATACGGACGAAAACAAATTGCTAAATTTGGCGTTTATAAAATTGATGGTGATAAAGATTTGATGCAGCGGCTAGACAAACTTT
>CAZQMH010000086.1:0-10813 GCA_964594435.1 uncultured Alcanivoracaceae bacterium | reverse complement strand
GATACATCATATTCTAATAAATACCGTTTATTTCTTACAAAAATACCGAAATTGTTAACCTCGTCACAAAAACATGTGTTTTGCAACATTTCTATCTGCTACTCCTGAAAAGTGACAATTTTTGTCATATTCATTGCAGCACATCTCTTAAGATATAATCGTATTCATCTGAAAGATAGGTAAAAGCATAGCCAAGACAATTAAAAGTATCATCACACCAACAATTAAGATAGCCACTGGCTGCATGATACTGATGATGGCATTTAGCCTGTGATTGACATCTCTTTCTTGTGTATCGGCAGCTCTTTCTAACATTTGTGAGAGTATGCCTGATTGTTCGCCTGAAGAAATGAGTCGAATTGTCATGGGCGGGAAATATCCATTGCTTTTTAATGAACGACTCAAAGATGAACCTTCGCGTACTTGAGCGGCGGTATTTTCGATGGCTTTTTTTATGGCGTGATTTTTGACTACTTTTGAGGATAAGGATAATGCCTGTACAATTGGCACGGTTGATTTGGTCAATATACCCAATGTGCGGGTAAATTTTGCCGATTGTGCGACTTTTATAAAACTACCAATTAATGGCAGTTTTAACAAAAATTTGTGCCACTTATACTTAAATTCCTTGCTTTGCAACGCCACAACAAACAAGACAACAGCAACAAATACAAACGCCAAAAAAAACAAACCATAATGCCGAACCCAATCACTCAAGCTCACCAAAGCTCGGGTAATCACAGGTAATTGAGCATTATTGTTCTCGAAAACCTGAATAACTTTAGGCACAATATAAACCATCAAACCCGAAACCACAGCAATCGAGGTAACAATAAGAATGATGGGATACAGCAATGCCATCCAAGATTGTTTGTTCATGTCTTGCCGTTGTTCTAAATATTCTGCCAAACGCAACAAAACCTCATCCAAATTTCCAGACTGTTCGCCCGCTTCAACACTGGTCGTTATCAGCTCATCAAAGGCTTTAGGAAACAAACTCATGCCATAAGCCAAAGCATGCCCTTCGCGCAACTTGGAACGCAAGGTCATCAGTATTTTTTTGGAATTTTTGTGTTCGCTTTGTTCAGTAATCGTACCCAAAGCCTCATCCACTGGCAACCCCGCTTTCATCAAGGTCGACAATTGCCGAATAACAATGGGCAACTCGCCTGTCCGCAAGCGGGTATGAAATTTTTTATCACTGCTTTTATCGCCAAGCATGGCATTATCATCCGCTGTTTTTATTGCAACAGGAATTAAACCCTGTTCACGCAAAATTTGGCGCACGTGTTTTTCCGTATCTGCCTGCACGATACCTGATTTTGTTTTGCCTTCGCTATCTAAACATGTGTACTCAAAAGCATCCATAGCATCACGTTACGCGTAATATTTCATCGGCACTGGTGATGCCTTGGCACATTTTAGCAATGCCATCGGCACGAATAGAAGGTGAAAATTGTCGAGCATGTGCTTCCAGTTGTTGCTCTGCGGCTCCTTGATGAATTAAGGTCTTCATTTGTTCATCAATTTTGATTAATTCATAAACGCCAATACGTCCACTGTAAGCTTGCCCGATGGAAAGCGTATCATCGGCTTTGTAAAGTGTTTGCGGCTTGATTGCCAATAATTCACATTCACTGCTATCTGGCTGGTAGGCAACCCGTGTCTTTTTATCCAGCACCCGAACCAATCGTTGTGCCAAAACACCTTTGATACTCGATGCCAACAAAAAAGGAGGCACGCCCATATCCATCAAACGCGTAATGGCACCAACTGCCGTGTTGGTATGCAAAGTTGACAGCACCAAGTGACCCGTTAGGCTGGCTTGAACCGCAATTTCTGCCGTTTCTAAATCTCGTATTTCACCAACCATGATAACATCTGGGTCTTGACGTAAAATGGCCCGCAAACCTTTGGCAAAAGTCATATCAATTTTGGAATTTATTTGGGTTTGCGATATGCCTTGTAAATAATATTCAATCGGGTCTTCGACAGTCATGATATTTCGGCTGCGGTCATTAATTGTTTGCATCGCCGCATACAAAGTGGTGGTTTTTCCTGAACCCGTTGGACCCGTTACCAAAATAATTCCATGAGGCATATTGACCAGTTCTTGCATGGTGCTTAAATCCTGTTCATTCATGCCCAATTGCCGCAAATCGAGTTGACTGGATTGCTTATCCAACAAACGCATAACAATCCGCTCGCCAAAAGCTCCAGGAATGGTCGAAACCCGCACATCTACCGAACGCCCAGCAATTTTTATCGAAATTCGACCATCTTGCGGCAATCTTTTTTCAGAAATATCCAGTTTAGACATAATCTTAATACGCGAACTAATCAAAGGAGCAATCGCCTTGGGTGGAGCGATAACTTCACGCAAAATCCCATCAACACGGTAACGAACCGAAACTTTATCCTCAAAAGGCTCAATGTGAATATCAGAAGCATTAATCTTCACCGCATCGGATAACATGGCGTTGATTAAACGAATAATAGGGGCATCATCATTGCTTTCCAAAAGATCATCTGGCTCGCCCAAATCATCGGCAATTTCAGCCAGACCAGGTTGATTGTCAAAATCCAAAACATCATCAGATAAGGATTTTTGTTGTTGGTACAATTTTTGCATCAATTTTTTGTAGTCGGCATCGCTGTATATTTCAGCTTCGACCATACCACCGACAAAACGCTGCAATTCATCAAATGTCGCATCATCGGCACATTCACTTAATGCCAATTTCACCTTATTGCCTTCCACCGAGGCAATGGTTCCGCCTCTTTTTCGAGCAAAACCATAAGGTGGCAATTGTCCTTTATAACGTGGCATTAACGCTTATCTTGGTTTTGGTTAATATTTTCAGGCAAAACAATCGTGCCTTTAGCAAAATCGGATTGGTTAACTTTTTCTAATTGCTGCGTGCGAATATCATCATACATCTTATTGGTTACTTTTGACTGATTGTTAGCGGTGAGTATTTTAGGATGAATAAAAACCATCAAATTACGTTTCACACGGGTGCGTTTCTTGTGGCGAAACAAATTACGAATAACGGGAATATCGCCCAAAACAGGCACTTTTTTGATATTTTCTTCAATCGAATCATCAATCAGACCACCCAAAACAATCACCCCATCATTTGGCACCATAACCGAAGTACTTAATGTTCTTTTATTGGTGATAACATCAACTGTAGTTGCCGATTGAGCCAAAGAAGAAACCTCTTGAGCAATATCTAAAACAATTTCGTTGCCCTCATAAATATGCGGTGTAACCGTCAAAGATATGCCAATATCTTTACGTTGGATGGTTGAAAAAGGATTGGTCGAACCCTCTGCACTACCCGTATTGGTGTATTGACCCGTTAAAAACGGCACTTCTTGCCCAACCGACAACTTGGCTTCCTTATTATTTAAGGTCACAATCGAAGGAGTGGAAAGAATATTGCTATCGGTATTAGCTGCCAAAGCCGACAACAAAGCACCAAGCTGCGGGTTGCCCTCACCATCAAGATGCACATAACCGATATTCACACCATTATTAATGCCACCTTCTGGATTTAATATATTGCCGACGATACCATAATTTGTACCGCCAATTAAACCCTCGCCACCATTGAGTTGGTTCAGCAAACCCTGCCACTGAAATCCTGCCTCTTTCGAGTGATTAACCGTTATCTCAACAATAATCGCCTCAACCAAAACTTGCGGAAGCTTAACATCCAGCTGTCTGATGGCTTCACGCAAATTCTTAAAAACGGTCGGTGGAGCATTAATAACCAAAGAATTGGTTTCCACATGAGCTTGAATAGAAGTGTTATTCTCAGCCGCCGAGCCATCTGCATTAAGTGCTTGCTGTTTATTAATCAATGTTTGCAAAATCGGCACCAATGACTCTGCCTCAGAATATTTCAGTTTAATCACTTGTGATTGGGTGTTGGTCTCAAGAGGTTGGTCTAATTGAGCAATAAGCGTGTGAATTTTCATCTTCATCGCTGGGCTGGCATTAATAATGACAGAATTTGTGCGCTCATCCGCAACAATCTTGGCTCGACCGTTCAAAGAAGCCTTGCCATTATCCAACAAAGTCTCTAAAGTCGCAGAAACATCAGCAGCACTGGCATATTGCAACGGAATCATATCAATGGATGAATCTGATTTCTTGTCGATACGATTAATAATGCCCAGCATTCGTTCAACATTTTTCGCTCTATCTGAAATAATGATGATATTACTGCCATCATGCGAAATAATTTTAGCCTTGCGATTAATGCTGTTAAACATGGTCACAATATCACTGGCTGCCACATGTTTAAGTTTAACAATTCTAGTGACATAATCACTGTCACTGGCAGCACCAAAATCACCGATAATCCCTCCAGCCTCACCTTCTGGAACAACTTTAATGCTGTCGCCATCACGAACAGCGGCATAACCATAAACACTCAAAACACCTAAAAACGTATCATAAACCGCCTCTTTGCTCATGGGATGCCCCGAAATCACCGTGACTTTGCCCTGTACTTGCGGGTCAACGATAAAATTCTTTTTGGTCATGTCGGACACAGTTTCTATCAACAAGCGAATATCTGCATCTTGAAAATTCAGCGTATGCATCTCATCTTCTGCCACCAACAAGGTCGCATTAAATAACAAAATGACGAGGAAAAATAACGGCTTAATTTGTTTCATAGTTTTTTATTGTTCTTAGAAATTAAAAATTCATGCGATTTTAACCTAAAAATGCCAACAATGCCTAAATAATTCAAGCTATTTAAAAAAAAGAAACATTTAAAAATATAATACATGATAAAATCCAACTTTTTTTACCATTCACAACAAATCATTCATGCCGCTTATAGTCATTGGACTTAACCACAAAACCGCAGAAGCCAAACTACGCGAACGACTCTCTGTACCCGCACAAGACACACAAGTCGTAGCTCAGCATTTCTGCCAGCAGGCAAAAATTCGAGCATGTGTCATTATCTCAACCTGTAACCGCACCGAATTTTACGTATCAGCCAATCACCAACAAATCGTTACCGAAACATTCTGTAGCTACTTTAAATTTGCTTTAACCGAAATCAAACCACACATCTACATCAAACAAAACCAAAATTGCATCGAACACTTGTTCACCGTTGCCAGCGGTTTGGACTCCATGGTACTTGGCGAAGCCCAAATCCTTGGACAAGTCAAAACCGCCTATGAAACATCAAAACAACACAAACTCCTCAATAACTCATTGGACCGACTCTTCCAAACCTCGTTTCGCGTTGCCAAATCCATACGCACAAATACCGACATCGGCAAAAACCCCGTCTCTGTTGCCAACAGTGCCGTGTTATTATCAAGGCAAATATTAGGCGAACTGCAAGGGCAAAACATTCTCATAATCGGAGCTGGCAGTACCGCCGAGCTTTTATTAAGATACCTCCACAAACACCCCTACAAGCAACTCAGCATTTGCAATCGCAGCCTCAAAAATGCAGAAAAACTCGCCAAACAGTTTTCCGCAGAAGCATTTGAACTCAAGCAATTGGACAATAAAATAGCCACTTTTGATTTAATATTTACTGCCACAGCCAGCACCCAACCCCTGATTGATGCCAGCATGCTCAAACCAATAGTCATCGCTCGCAAACACAAACCCATAGTTATCATCGACATTGCCATTCCGCGCGATGTCAACGCCAATGTAAAAAAACTCAACGACATCTTTTATTATTCAGTCGATGATTTACAAAAAGTCATCAGCCACAACCTACACGTTCGTCAACAAGCAGCCACCATTGCTAATGAAATCATCAAAGCCGAAGCCGAATCGTTCTTATTTTGGTTAAAAGCACAGCAACACACACAATTAATTAACAATTTTCAAAAAGAAACGGCTAAAATAAGAAAAATAACTTTAGACAAAGCCCTAAAACAACTAAAAAAAGGCGACAACCCAGAAGATGTTTTGTTTTCCTTGGCAAATAACTTAACCAAGAAACTCAATCACACACCCGTCAAAGCGATTAGAAACGCCATTCAATCGGGTGACAATTTAAAAATACAACACATAAAACAACTATTAGAACTAGACAAAAATCATGACACCTGAAATAAAAGCCAAACTGCAATCAGCCTGTGAACGACACGAAGAAATTTCATTTTTAATGTCCGACCCACAAGTCATGAGCGACCAAAACAAATTTCGTGATTTATCCAAAGAATACGCAGCCCTTGAAGATTTGGTCAAAACATTTACCGAATTTACCGCAGCAGAGCAAGAAATAACCGAAGCCCAAGACATGCTAGACGACCCCGAAATGAAAGAATTTGCCCAAGAAACCATTGACCAAGGCAAACAAGACCTCGCAAAACTGGAAAAACAACTGCAAATACTGCTCATACCAAAAGACCCTGATGATGACAAAAACATCTTTTTAGAAATTCGAGCAGGCACAGGAGGCGATGAAGCCTCGCTCTTTGCTGGTGACTTATTTCGGATGTACTCTCGCTACGCCGAAAGCAAAAAGTGGCACGTCTCTATCGTCGGTGCCAATGAAGGCGAACACGGAGGATACAAAGAAATCATTGCCCAAATAGATGGCGACGGCGTCTATTCCCGTCTCAAATTTGAATCAGGCACACACCGAGTGCAACGCGTACCAGCCACCGAATCCCAAGGTCGTGTCCACACCTCAGCCTGCACCGTCGCCATATTACCCGTCATTGACGACGTCGAAGAAATAACCATCAATCCAGCCGATTTGCGTGTCGATACCTTTCGTGCATCAGGAGCAGGCGGGCAGCACGTCAATAAAACCGACTCCGCAATTCGGCTCACCCATCTGCCGACAGGCATCGTGGTCGAATGCCAAGACCAACGCTCACAACACAAAAACAAAGCCCAAGCTATGGCATTATTGCAATCCCGTATCACCAACATCGAAAAAGACAAACAAATGAGCGAACAAAGCGAAGCCCGAAAGCTACAAGTCGGCAGTGGCGACCGCTCACAAAGAATTCGAACTTATAACTACCCGCAAGGTCGAATAACCGATCATCGCATCAACCTGACCTTGTACAAATTACCCGAAATTACCGAAGGTGATTTGGATCAAGTCATAGAACCCTTAATTCAACAAAACCAAGCAGACTTATTACCTTAATCAGAAAAAAAAACAGGAAAAAACCATGAATAAAACAATGAAAAAAATATTCAGCACCATTCTTATCAGTTGCTTCATCTTTCTCAGTGCCTGTCAAAATACCGCTAAAACCAAGCATAAAACCACAAACGCACAAGAACAAGTTAACGCCTTGCTTCGCAGCATCACCATTCAAGCCCTAAAAACCAAAGAGTACGCCCAAGCTCAAAGAAGCATCAACGCCCTCATTTTAAACGACAAAAAAACGTGGAAATTCGTCTCCTCTGCCCTAATCGCCTTACCCAAAGATGCCGCTTATGAAGTGTTAGAACAGGCACAACTCAACCCACAAACCGCCGCATCTGACAACCAATTACTCAGCATTGCCAAAGTTTACATCTCTTTTAAAGACACCGAAAAAGGCCTGCAAACCATCAACCAAGCCCTGCAAATAAACCCAAAAAACCTCGAAGCTCGCTATTTCCGAGCCCGTCTACAGACCGTCTTAAAAAAATACCAACCAGCCGAACAAGACTTCAAATACATCACCAAAAAAGCCCCGAAAAATCAAACCTATATCGACCAATACGCCAGTTTCCTACAAGAAACACAACGCTTTGATGAAGCACAAAGCGTCTTAGCTCGACTCAAACCCACCGCAGAAAACCTATTCAAACGCATCATCTTCGCCTTACAAAATAAAAACCAAACACTGGCACTGGAAAGCTACCAAAAATTAAAAAACATCGCCCCAACAAAAGAAAACAGCAACCAACTCAACTTCACCAAAGCCGAAGCCGCCTACTGGCTGGAGAAAGATGCTGAAAGTCTGCATTATTACCAACAAGTAAAAGGTGGTGAACATTTTCTCGACGCCCGTGAAGTAATAAGCGTCATTTATTATCGCCAAAAACAATACGAACAAAGCCTAGAAATTCTGCACCAACTGCAAAATGCCGAAGAAAAATACGCCATCAAAGCCTATGCCACAGAAGCCCATATCCTAAAAGAACAAGGACAAACCGAACAAGCCCTAGAAAAACTCACCCAAGGCATTGAAATTCTGCCCAACAAAAGCGATTTATTGTATGAACGAGCTCTTATTTATTCAGAAACAGCCAACATAAAACTAGCTGAAAAGGATTTTCAAGCGATACTCAAAAAAGATGCCAACAATTTTCAAGCCCTCAATGCTCTAGGCTACACTTGGGCAGACAATGATATGAACTTAGAAAAAGCCCACCAATACATCCAAAAAGCCAACGAACTCGACCCTGATAATGCCGCAGTTTTAGACTCATTAGGCTGGGTACAATACAAACTCGGGCACTACACAAAAGCCGAACAAAACTTTAAAAAAGCCATCGCCAAAGAACCCAACGACCCAGAATTATTCATTCACCAATTCAAAACCCAAATAAAGCTCAATAACACAAAAGCCGCAAAAGCCACCCTTGAAAAAGCCATGCAACTCTTCCCTGAAAATAAAAAACTGCAAAAATTATACAACTCAAATCCCGATAGTAAAAATCACAATTAGAGCACTCTCCGGATTTGGGTACAAAAAAATAAATAAAAATATTTAATCTAATCCTTGAATTCAATTTAAGCACCCTCATATCACGCTAAACTTAATTTGTAACTAAAATATTTAGGAGAAAAAAATGAATATTCGTCCATTACACGACCGTGTAATTGTTAAACGTAAAGAAAAAGAAACCACCTCAGCTGGTGGCATCATCATTCCTGATTCAGGACAAGAAACACCATCCCAAGGCACAATAATCGCCATAGGAAATGGTAAAGTTCTCGAAAACGGTGAAATCAGAGCATTAGAAGTCAAAGTTGGCGACACTGTTTTATTCGGTAAATATTCTGGTACAGAATTCAAAGCCGATGGTGAGGAATTTTTATACATGAACGAAAGCGATATTATCGGCGTAATCGAATAATATCGAATATTATCGAATAATTAACAATTAATAACTAACGAATAAACAAAAGAGAAATAAAATGGCAAAAGAAGTATTATTTTCAGAAGACGCCCGCGTAAAAATGGCTCGTGGCGTTAATATTTTAGCAAATGCAGTAAAAGTAACCCTCGGCCCTAAAGGTCGTAATGTTGTATTAGACAAAAGCTTTGGTGCACCAACCATAACCAAAGATGGTGTATCGGTTGCTAAAGAAATCGAATTAGAAGACAAATTCGAAAACATGGGTGCACAAATGGTTAAAGAAGTCGCATCCCAAACAAACGATGCCGCAGGTGACGGCACAACAACTGCCACAATTTTAGCCCAAGCCTTCGTGCGTGAAGGTCTAAAAGCAGTCGCCGCTGGCATGAACCCAATGGACTTAAAACGTGGCATCGACAAAGCCGTCATCGTTGCCGTTGAAGCCATCGAAGACATGTCAACACCATGCACCGACACCGCAGCGATTGCTCAAGTTGGCACCATATCCGCCAATTCAGATAAAAATGTTGGCGAGATTATTGCCAAAGCCATGGACAAAGTTGGCAAAGAAGGCGTCATAACCGTTGAAGAAGGTTCAGGCCTACAAAACGAACTGGATGTTGTTGAAGGTATGCAATTTGACCGTGGTTACTTATCGCCTTATTTTGTCACCAACCAAGACACCATGACCACCGAAATGGAAGCACCTTATATCTTGTTACATGACAAAAAAATCTCAAATATCAGAGATTTACTACCAACCTTAGAAGCGGTAGCCAAAGCTGGCAAACCACTATTAATAATCGCCGAAGACATTGATGGCGAAGCATTGGCGACATTAGTGGTCAACAACCTGCGTGGCATCGTCAAAGTTGCAGCCGTCAAAGCACCAGGATTTGGTGATCGCCGCAAAGCCATGTTAGAAGATATCGCCGTGTTAACAGGAGCCGAAGTCATCTCTGATGAAATCGGTCTTTCTTTAGACAAAGTTGAATTAGAACAACTAGGCACAGCCAAAAAAATTCAAATCAACAAAGAAAACACCACCATTATCGACGGAGCAGGTGATGCCAGTACGATAGAAGGAAGAGTCAATCAAATTCGAGCACAAATCGAAGAAGCCACCAGTGACTATGACAAAGAAAAACTGCAAGAACGTGTCGCAAAACTAGCAGGCGGAGTCGCAGTAATCAAAGTTGGAGCAGGCTCTGAAATCGAAATGAAAGAAAAGAAAGCTCGCGTAGAAGATGCTCTGCACTCAACCCGTGCAGCCGTTGAAGAAGGCGTAGTACCTGGCGGTGGCGTCGCATTAATTCGCGCCTTAGCCAAAGTCGGCGACTTAACTGGCGATAACGAAGACCAAAATGTCGGTATCTCAATTGCCAAACGTACAATGGAAGAACCTTTGCGTCAAATCGTCAACAATTGCGGAGAAGAAGCCTCCGTTGTGGTCAATGCTGTCAAAGGCGGTGAAGGCAATTATGGTTACAACGCAGCCACTAGCCAATACGTAGACATGATTAAGTCAGGTATACTCGATCCAGCAAAAGTCACACGCAGTGCCTTACAAAATGCGGCATCAGTAGCTGGTTTGATGATAACCACAGAATGCATGGTAGCCGATGCTCCAGCCAAAGATGCACCAGCCGGTGGCATGCCTGATATGGGTGGTATGGGTGGAATGGGAGGAATGGGCGGAATGCCAGGAATGATGTA
>CAZQMH010000085.1:0-10971 GCA_964594435.1 uncultured Alcanivoracaceae bacterium | reverse complement strand
GGCTAAAAGCTGTTCAATTTTTTGGTTCGGCATAATTTTCATGCGAGCCATTTTAGCACTAATTGCTGAACCTTATGACAACAATAATCCGTTAGTATTGATAAATTCATCACAAAATTGAGGCTTTGCTTAATCATTGTGACTTTTTACACATGACAATATTTTCATTTCAGTTACAATCTACTTATGGATAATTTAGCATTAAATCGACAACAAAAAAGTTATTTGCAATTAAAGAAATTAAAACTTTCCATCTTTTTTGTCCTCTTAGCTCTTGCAACCAGCATTGTGCTGTTTATGAAAGATTTCAGTGCATGGGTTCTTCCCATAGCATGGCTTTTATTGGGTCTTGCTTATGTGACTTTATTCTTCTACCACAACGCAGCTTTTAAACATTTTGCCTATGGACTCAATGATTTTGGCTTGTCTATTAATCGCGGTGTATTTTGGCGAAGAAAAATTATTGTCCCTAAGAATCGGGTACAACATACCGATGTTGTGGCAGGGCCTCTGGAACGAAGAAAAGGGTTGGCTTCTTTGCTTGTTTTTACAGCCGGCACGCGTAATTCTATGGTTAGGCTGCCTGGAATTTTACAAAGTGAAGCCGAAAAATTACGTGATTTGTTGTCTGCAAACAAGAGTTGAGCAAAGCAATGAGTGCGACAGAAGCGGCTAAAACCGAAAACACAAATGGCATAAGATTACACAAGTTATCACCTTTGTTTATTCTTTTTAATGGCATCAAACAAGCCATTATTCCTTTGCTATTAGGCGGCAGTTACTACCGTATGTCAAATAATATGGAACACTTTGTTACGGCTTTTATTATCCTTGGAGCTTTACTACCAATTCTGAGCTATTGGTTTTATCATTATTGGATTAACACAGATGCTCTTGTCGTAAAAGAAGGTATCTTTTTTAAGAAAAACCGCAAAATCCCCTACAAACGTATCCAAAACGTCAATGTTTTGCAAGGGCCTTTGCAACGCATATTAAAAGTTGCCACTTTGCAATTAGAATCCGCCTCTGGAGGAAAGCCTGAGGCTGTTTTGCGAGTGGTAGATTTAACCGTAGTTGAAACCATAAAACATAAGGTTAAACAAGCCACCTTAGTTGCCAATGAAAACACCCAAAGCAAACAAACCACGGCAGAACCAGCGGAACCTTTGCTAAGACTTAGTACAAATGAGGTGATTAAAATTGGTGTTATTTCGCAAAAAGGCATGGTCATTGGAGCCGTTTTATTTGGTTTTATGGCACAAAACCAAGCGTTTATAGACTCTTTGGTCAATTATTTTAATCTGTTTTTCACTTTGCCCGATTTTACTAAAATTACTTTGGCACAAAGCTTGGTGTATATTTCTGTCATAGGTCTGGTTATATTCATCTCCTTACAAATTTTATCTATCATTTGGGCTATGTTGAAGTTTTTTAAATTTGAAATCAGCAAACAAAGCAATAGATTGCAGGCATCTATGGGCTTGTTAGCAAAGATTTCCGCAACCATTCCTTTAAAAAGAATTCAATTGTTCCGAATCAACGAAAATCCTTTGCACAAACAATTTAAAACTCAATCAATCACCATTGAAACCGCAGGCGGCGTAAATACCGACAAAGCAGGTATCGTTATGCGATGGATTGCACCGTTGATTGGTCGTGACAAAACATCTGCTTTTCTTGCCCAAGTTGAAGAAAAAATAAACTACCAAGAAATTATTTGGCAAAACATTCCTGCCCGTGCCTGGAAACGGGTTATCAAACGAGCTTTAATTCAGTTGGTACTTTTTAGTGTCGGATTAATCACTGTTGCCAGTGTTCCTGCTATTGAGGTTCGATTTTATGCGTGGATTATTATTTTATGTATGGTACCGCTCACCTATGTTTATGCCAAAAACTATGTCAAAAAAACTGCCTATTTTATCAATGATGATATAATTTGTTTCAAAAGTGGCATTTGGTTTGGCAAACAAAGTTTGTTGAAAATCAGTAATATCCAAACCATCGAGATTATCGAAACATTTTTTGACAGAAGAAACAAAATGGCAACCCTCGAAATAGATACAGCAGGCTCAAACCCTCTGCTACATCATATCAAGATTCCTTACCTCGAAAGAAATAAAGCCTTTGAAATAAGAAATTTTTTAAGCAATAAAGTCAATGCCATGGACTTTGATTGGTAAAAAAACCACTATTGTTGGCACTTTTTATTTTAGTTTTCCGAATGGATAGATAAGACAGTGAATTTTTGTCTTTATTTTTTATCTTACAGGAGAATATTATGAAAAAAATAGTTTTAATCTTTTTACTTTTTAGTGCAGCACTAGCACAAGCCGATGACGGCGTTTACCAAATTAGTAGCACTTGTGCTAATTTTGGTTGTTTTCCAGGTGATGCATCAGGCTACCCAATTACAATCAGCTCACCAGGCAGTTATGTGTTGACCTCCAATTTGGTTTCAGGCTTGGAAAATACCAATATTATACGAATTACCAGCAATAATGTCACGATTGACATGAACGGCTTCTCGATTATTGGACCGCGAACTTGTACCGGGTTTGGTGTTTCGATTGCATTAGGCTGTGACCATCCAGGCATGACTGCCGATGGCATATCTGCGCCAAATTCTGTTCATAGTATTGTTATTAAGAATGGCATGATTAAAGGCATGGATTCTGGTATAGCCATTCTTGGTGGTGTCGATAACAGCAATATGGTTATCAATGTTATTGCTGAAGAAAACGAAGAAGGTATTTTAATTGCAAGTGGAATCATTAAAGATTCTCAAGCCAACAGAAACAGTGCCCGTGGTTTTGGCAGCACCCAAACTGGCAACCGAAATGGCCACCTAACTATCACAGACTCAGCCGCTTTTGGCAATGGTGTCTACAGTGCTGTGGCAACAGTGTGCAGTAATGTTTTTTTTAAAGAAAATGGCATCAACAGCACCAGCGGCGATGAAAAATGTGCTTACTACACCAATGGCAGTGTTTGCAAAGAAACTGCGTGTTTGTAATTCAGGAGAATAACCATGAGATTTATTAAACAAAGCATTTGTACTTTGCTATTATTAAACTGCGTTACATCACGTGCAGCCATGCCTTTTGCAGATTTTGTCTATGAACTTGATTACAATGTAAATGTTGATTATGTTAACGCATCATCGCAATTCTTTTTGCACAATCAAATAGCACAAGACACTTATCAGACCACAAATGCTCAAATTTCACCTCAAAAAATAAGCGAAGTTCGTGGGGCAAGAGTGGATGGTTATCATCAAGATAAAGATGGATTTAAATATTTTTCTTTCGATGCAGATATTCAATTAAATAGTACACCTGTATCAAAAAATGATATTGTTCGATGCAACAATAGTGATTGCAGTAGTGCCGCTTATATCTTAAGCAGCTTATACTTGCAACCTTACAACATCAATGCTTTTACATTCGACCCTGATAATGGTGATTTGTTGTTTTCAATCGATTCCTATTCTGAAATAACACCAGGCGGCTTAATAGCGAGTCCAACGACGGTTATTCGCAAGAGCGGCAGCACTTATACCAAAGAGTTTACGTTTGTTGCAAATGGCAGTTCTTCTCACCCTGAGGATAATATTGTAGCGTTAAGTTATTTACCCAATAAAAAACTGGTAGTAAGTGTCGAAAGGCAAACGGGGTACTTGTTCTATGTGGTTAACACAACGAATTTAGTTTTGGGCTCTACGCTCTTGCCTTCCTACAAGGTTGCCAATCCACCCACTTTTGTTAATGATTACCAAGAAAAACACATCATGTCATTAATGGCATATGAAGATGATCTCATCTTTAAAAATGGTTTTGAATAAAAAAATATTTAGGAGAAAAATTATGAAAAAATTTAGTATAATAATGTTATTGTTAGGCATTTCTGCCTTAACTCAAGCGGCAAACGGCGTATATGCCATCAATACACTTTGTGCACTAACTGGCTGTTTTACTGGTGATGCTCCAGGGTTACCCATCACAATCACGCTACCTGGAAGTTACAAGCTTACTTCGAACTTGGTTTCTAACAATCAATCTGTTAATGTTATTGAGATATTTTCGGATAATACAACACTTGACTTAAATGGCTTTGCCATAATTGGGCCTAAATCTTGTACTGGCGCAGGTACTTCGTTGTCTTGCACCTTATCTAGCATGACTGCCGATGGCATTAAAACTGTTGGGCACATTAGAAATATCACGGTCAAAAATGGCAGTGTTCGGGGGTTTGATAATGGGGTAGCCATTATTACTACATCTTATTTCGAAAACCATGTTTCTAATATTTTAGCAACAGAAAATGACAAAGGCATTACTTTACACAGTGGTGTTATTAGTGATTGCCAAGCCAATAGAAATGCAAAGTATGGCTTTTCTAGTGCAATTTCGGCTTTTAATAATGGTTTTTTAAAAGTTAAAGACTCTTATGCCAGTGGCAATTTTTTGCACAGTGTCCATGCAGAAGTTTGCAGCAATGTTTTCTTTATAAACAATGGCTCAAACACCAGTGCCGATGCTGATTGTGCTAATTATACCAATGGTAGTTTTTGTAAGGTTACTGCCTGTATAAACAACTAAACGAGCACATTTTTAGAAAATTCAAACCCCAAATCATCTGTTTTTTTGGGGTTTGAATTAGGGTTATGACGTTATGCGTAACAACAAATCTAATAATCCTGCACCGATGGCAGCCAAGCCAAGTTTTTCTTTTAATGGTGCAAACTTATCAACGCCTGAGTTTAACATTTCATTGACTTTGGCATTTTTGCCTGAAAATTCACGCAGTAAATTTTGAGCAAGCAAAAACCCGACAACAACCAACAATAAAGCAGAAACCAACCATATTATGGTATAAGCTGGCATCCATTTGAGCATGCTTCCCAAATTAAATAGAATTCTTAAAAACCAATAAATACCTAGCACCAATGAAACCAAACCTATCCAGCTGGCATAAGGGTTAATAAAATCAGACGCCGCTTTTGTTTGTGGCACTTTTTTTTCAAAAAATGTATTGGCAGCAACAAAGCCAACAATAATTAACGTTAAAATCCAAATGTACAACATGGCAAAACCCTCAAATAATAAAATAAGCAGCATTATATCATGCTTTTCTGAACAAAGAATGAGGATTTTGTCCGATATCAAGTTTAACAGCTAAATATTGCAAGGAGAAATTTTATTTCTATTAAACTCAGTTATAATTAAGCGTTTATGATGTGAAGAGTAGCCATTATGAGTTATAAGTACAAAGACAGTGTTGAAGTGCATGTGCCAACAACAGTCATGCAACGCCAACATGAAGACACAGAAAAATTGAACCAACACCTTTACAATATCATTGCCGATTTGGAAGAGCGTTACAAAGACACGGATAAAAATGAAGTTAATTCTCAAACCATAACCACAATGGGAGGTTACCAAACACCCAATAAAACCAATTTTTTAGAACTTGACAATAAACACATTCAGAAATTTAAAAACAAAATTGTTATGCCCGCAATTAAAAAATACCTTGAACATCATTTTAAGGAAGCGGCAAAAGATGTTGACCCGTGGGCAAAAGCATGGGCTAATATCTTGCATAAAGGCGATTGGCAAGCCCCTCATTTGCACCCGAGCAATGGTATTATCGTCAGTGGTTGCTATTATGTCAAAATGCCAAAGGGCTTAGAAAACCCAGAGGGCTGCATCGAATTTTTATCGCCTATTTTAGAATCGTGGCATCATGGCTTTGCCTATAATCGCCGCTTAGAGCCCAAAGAAGGATTAATCGTTTTGTTTCCTCCTTGGTATCAGCATTATGTCCATCCTTTTAAAAAAGATGACACTCGTGCCATTATTGCTTTTGATGTTTTACCACAAAAGCCAGGCATACAATTTACTTTCTAAAAGCTGATCCGAGAATAGGAACTGTAGCGCGGGAAAGTTAATTTGTGGCAAGTTTTAACAGGATTTGAGAAGAATAGTCACCCTATTTACGCACATGCTTTTTAGCCCGCATATTTCATGGGAATGCAGAGTTTTAGGATTATTGCAGTGAATCAGTTTGTTCTATTCACCGAGAAACCTAGTTATTCTTACGTTTGCAGGTGAATCGGACAAAATGGTCGCTGAAATCTTTTTTAAAAACTGCATAGCTAACTTGGTTACAAAGTGCGTTTGTAACAACTCACACCGTCATTCCTGCGTAGGCAGGAATCTCTATGGTGAAAGGCTTTATAATTTACCTACCATTGTAATTATTATTTATGAGATTGCCGCCTTCGCGGCAATGACGGTAGGTGCGAGCAGTTACGTGCGTTTTTTTAATATCTTAATATTTTCTTTAATATCAATGTGTTAAGTTAAAGTTATAGCCATCCTATGAAATATGCGGGTTAGGTGGCAAAATTTGGCATTTTAAGACTAAAACGCCATATTTAGGGCGAAATTTCGTGAAATATGCAAATATTTAACGCAATACTGGCTTGAGCTTGTATAATTTTTGCAAGGTGTGGTACATTTTCTGCTGGAAACGGGGAGTTTTAGCATGAAAAGAAATACTGTATTTATTCTACTGAGTTTAATTGCAGGCAATGCCTGTGCATTTGAAGAAATAGAAATCACACCAAACACACCACAAGGCTGGCAAGCGGCCAATGTCCGCGATGATGCTCTGGTTGAAATCAACAAACTGCAACCTTTATTTGGCGATGGTTCATTGATGTTTGCCACCGACACGGTGACAGCGGGTCAAGACAAGGCTGACTATCAGTATATTTGGCAACAATCACAAACTGCCATTGATTTTCCCAATCGAACTTTGGGTAATGTAGCAGCACTGAGTTTTGCTTGGTACAGGGATGCCACCAGTACTACCGCGGCACATTTTGCACCTGTTTTTCGACTTGGGTTTTATGATGATGGTGGCACACCAGCTGATTCATCTGATGATAAAATCGGTTATTTAATTTGGGAAGCGGTTTATAACGGTACCAACCCTGCACCTACCGACTCGTGGCAATTGTCCGATATTCAAAATGATAATTTTTGGGTTTACGTAATTGGTAGCGGCGTCATTCCAGTTTTTAATGCGACCTTAGATGATTGGATTAACAACAGCCCATCGCCTAATATCAGTCTTTCTGCCAATACCTATATCACAGGCATTATCTTAGGCGTCGGTTCTGGATGGAATGATGCTTTTACGGGTTATGTTGACAGTGTAAGGGTTTCTTTTGGTAACAGTGATGATAAACTTTATAATTTTGAACGTTGTGATTATTTACCACAATTTAACGGGGCAGATGTTATGTTTGCTAATTCCTTTGAATGTTTTAAACTGTAAGCTTAATTTTTGGGAAGAACGGCTAAAACATCGTAGGTTTTCGGCAACGATATGCCATGCTTTTGTCGCATATCATAACTGTGCAGTTGCTTATTCAACTGATAAAATAATACATCGTTCGTTTGGTCAAGGGCAATTAATTTAGCATCTTTCAAAATAAGAAAGGCTTTATTGCTATTAAAATCTATTAAGCTGATACGGTTTTTTCCTACCACCAGGATTGGAGTTTGTGGCTTTTTTCCTTGGTAAATAAAATAAGTTTTAAAACCAGTGGCAAGAGAATTGAGTTTTTTTAATGTTTTGGCATCAAATAAGGTTAAATCATTGGTGGTATCATTGATGACAAATAGTTTTTTCTCACTGTTGTCGAGTAAAATATTTTTAGTGGAGTTTTGCGACAGCATGATTAGTTCAATGAGGCTTCCGCCTATCATTATTTTACGAGCAACGACCAAAGCTTGGTTAAAAACTCTTCCTGCGTTGCTGCTGTCAATTTTTTTACCCGCTTTTAAATCAAACAGTGCCACCTCAGAACCCAGATTTTCTTGGATATAAGCGAGGTTTCCCGCTTTATTTAAAATGCCATCTCGGGCGTCAAAGCCAATGCGGATAAAGGATTTTAATGTTTGCTGCTGTAGATTGATGCTGGCTAGTTTTCTTTTCCCTACAACCAGCAAGCTAGAATTGTCTTGGTTAAGAGCCATGCTCAAGGGTTTTAATTTTTTACCATAATCTGCCCTGCTTTTTGCTAAATCTTGGGCAATCGTTAAAACAAAAAGCTTTTTGTTCTTTTTATCGGCCCCTGAAATATACAAATTATTTGTTTTAGCCTCTGTACGAAAAACGAAATGTGTCAGACTTTTATCCTTGTATGCAAATTTTTTGTTGTTGCTGAAATCTATTCTGCTCAAGGTGAAATATTTATTACGTTTGGGCGAACGCATGGTTGAAACGAATAAAGAATGCTGAAAAACATGTGTTTTTATGGATAATTGCCCAAGGTTTAGGATGGTTGAGGTTTTGTTATGCTTTATATCCACTGCAATAAACAGCGGTTTGCTTTGCCTAAGGCTTTCTAAAAGCAGATAATTTTTATCGGCACTGAGCGATATTTGAAAGGGCGTACTGCCCAAATTTCTTTTAAATAATATCGCCGAAGTTTTGATGTCGTAAATAAAAATGGCTTGCTTGTTGTCTTTTTGGGAAATAACTAGCAACTTGCTATCATCGTTTGATAGGGTGATTGGACTTATTTTCAAGCCTGAAATATCGCGCACTTTAACTTTGGCAATGCGAATTCTGTGAGCTTCCTGCAAACTTCGTTTGTGGTAAAGAACTACCTCATCGTAACCGCTTTGAATAAGAAGAACACCGACAAAACGGCTGTTTTTTTGGGAAATAAGGAACGATTTTTCACTATTGGCAGAAATACCAACTTCTTTTTGCAAAGAAACTGCCGCCGTTTTGGCATCAAGCTGAGCAATAAATACTTTGGCATTGGGTGCTGAATTTTCACGGTATTGAATGAAGTAATCTTTAGCCAAAGTAGAAAAAGTTAAAGACAAAAACAACAACAGGAATAAAAGAGGTGTTTTTTTAAATTGTCGCATGAATGTGTACTCTAAAGGTGTATTATTTTTGTTTCTTAGCAATAATGGCGACCCGTTTACCCAATGCCATAGCTAAATTTTTTTCGTGTTTATCAATTTTTCGAGTGGAATCATTACCAGACCAATGACTGGCACCATAGGGCGTGCCACCACTTTCGGTAAGCAGCAGGGATTTTTCAGAATAAGGCAAGCCAACAATGAACATACCGTGATGCAGCAGCGGCAACATCATCGTTAATAATGTTGTTTCCTGCCCGCCATGCAGGGAAGAACTTGAGGTGAAAACAGCAGCAGGTTTGTCAATTAAATCCCCTGCATACCATTGCAAACCCGTTTCATCCAAAAATTGTTTCAATTCCGCTGCCATATTGCCAAACCGAGAAGGAGAACCCAAGATTAAGCCATCACAATCTTGCAAGTCCTCAGGTGTGGCAATTAAATCCGAATGGTGGAATTCTGCCTCACTATTCGACTTGACGGTGCGTAATACAGCACTACAATTTTCGACCGATTCCACTCCGCGAGCAATGAGTTTAGCCATTTTTGCGGAGTTGCCATGTTTCGAATAATAAATAATAAGGACCTGAGTTTCTGCCATTAGATGATGTCCAATACATTTTCTGGAGGGCGACCAATACAGGCTTTTTCGCCCACTACCACGATGGGACGTTGGATAACTTTTGGAAAAGCCACCATGAGTTGCACCAATTCACTGGCTGTTAGTTTTTCATTGTCCATATTATTTTGTTTGTAGTGAATTTCTGTTTTGCGTATCAAATCACGTGGTTGCATGGCTAATAATTTCAATAATTCAGTCAGTTCAGTCACGCTCGGCGGTGTTTCTAAGTACTTAATGACTTCTGGTGATTGACCGTTCTCAAGTAATAATTCTAAGGTTTTTCTTGATTTTGAACAACGCGGGTTATGGTAAATTTTTATTTTGCTCATAGTAAATATACATAAAAAGAACCTATTTTAGGGTATAATCCCTTTTTTTTAAATCACTATTTTTATGCGATTACTTTTACCTCTCATTTTAACCCTGTTTATTTTTGCTTGTAACAATGCTGATAACGAACTCAAAGTCCCTGATTCACCGACTGTTGCCATCGTTGGAGAAGAAAAAATAAGCAATGATTTCCTCAAAGCTTACTTAATTGCCAATGGCGTCAAAGAAGTTAATGACGAAGTTATGCAGCAGGCTTTGAAAAAATTAATTGATGAAGTCGCTATGGCAAATATCGCAAAAAAGAAAAAATTGCCTTTGTCTGTTGAACAAATTAACACGCTTATTTATTTAAAAACAAAAGTTTTAGCGGCTGTTGCCTCCGAAAATTATTTAAAAAAACACCCCATAACAGAGGACGAAATAAAAGCCGAATACGATAAAGCCAACAAAATAGCAGGCGGCAAACAATACCATGTGCATCATTTATTGTACAAAGATGAAGTGCAAGCCATCAAACAATTAGAGAAAATCAAATCAGTGGAAGATTTTAAAATAGCCGAAATTACTTTCATGCAAGAGCACCCCAACATGCGTGGCGTGGGTGATTTGGGTTGGATAATATTGGGACAACTGCCACCCAATTTTGCCAAAATATTGCCGACACTTACACCAAATTCCATCGCAAGTGATGTTATCAACAGTAAATTTGGTGCTCATATCGTCTATTTGGAAGATGTTCGCGACTTACAAGCACCAAAATTTGAAACTGTCAAAGCTGGCATCATACAATCACTAAAAGCCAAAAGAATGGCTAAATTTGCCCAATTGGCACGAGCTAAAGCTCATGTGAAAGTGAAGCAAGATTAGTATTCAATTTTTTCATTGTTTTCTTGCCACAGTTTAAAGGCAAGCAAGGCTTCATCCCTGAGTAGTTCCGTCATGGGTAAATTGCGTTTATTAAGCGGTAAATCCAGCTCATCGTATATAAACTGATCATCAAAATCTATGGTGGCGGCATCGGCTTTGGTATTGCCTATGTGATCTACATTTCACTGGCTAAAACTT
>CAZQMH010000084.1:0-11075 GCA_964594435.1 uncultured Alcanivoracaceae bacterium | reverse complement strand
TGTGGCGCTGGGGGCGGACTTGCCTCCTGTGTTTAGCAATGAAATGGATTGCAACACCGATATTATGACGAGTGCCAATGAAGTGCATGATCCGTTATGGCCCATGCCTTTGTATGCTCCTTACAAGAAACAAATTGTGCCCGATATTGCAGATTTACGCAATACGGGTTCGGTGCCCATGGGTGGTTGCATTACGGCGGCATTGTTTTTGCAAGAATTTGTTGATAAAGATATTGCTTGGGTGCATATTGATACTTTTGGCTGGTCCAATGGTCGCATTGGTCATCCCAAAGGTGGCGATGCTTTAGGTATGTCGGCAATGTTTAACTGGATTTCTAAAAGATTTGGAGCATAACTTATGGCAGAAGATTTTGAAACAATAAAACTCCATTTTGGTAAAGGCGAACGCCCTGCCCAGATTTTAGGGCATTATGCCAATCGACATGGCTTGATTACGGGTGCAACAGGCACAGGTAAGACCGTCACCGTACAGGTTTTGGCAGAAAATTTTTCTCTGCTTGGCGTGCCTGTATTCGTTACCGATGTCAAGGGCGATGTTTCTGGTTTGTCTCAAGCTGGCAAAGCCAAAGACAAACTCATTGCCCGAGCTGAAAAACTCGATGTTAAAGATTATAAATTTGAAGGTTCGCCATCAGTGTTTTGGGATATTTACCGTCAATACGGTCATCCTGTTAGAACAACACTGAGTGAACTTGGGCCGATGCTTCTTGGTCGTTTTCTGGAATTATCAGAGGTGCAGGAAGGTGTGCTGAATGTTGGTTTTAAGATGGCAAGTGAAGAAAAACTGGCTTTGATTGACTTAGAAGACTTGCAAGAATTATTAACCTATATGGGTGACAATCACAAAGAGATTTCAAATAAATATGGACGTGTCACCAGTGCCTCAATCGGTGCTATTCAACGCCGTTTATTAAAGCTTGAACAGCAAGGTGCTGAAAGTTTATTGGGTGAACCCGCCCTAGAATTATCTGACTTAATGAAACAGGATTTATCTGGTCGTGGCATCATAAGCATTATGGATTCACGTGATTTAATTCAAAATCCACAAATGTATGCCACTTTTATGTTGTGGTTGATGACTGAATTATTTGAATCATTACCCGAAGTTGGCGATCAACAATTGCCTAAATTTATTTTATTTTTTGACGAAGCTCATCTTATTTTTACCGATGCACCAAAAGCATTGTTGCGAAAAATTGAACAAGTGGCTCGTTTGGTGCGTTCTAAAGGCGTGGGAATATATTTTTGCACCCAATCACCAGGTGATGTGCCTGAATCAATTTTAGGGCAGCTCGCCAATAAAGTTCAACATGCTTTACGTGCCTACACACCAAAAGACAAAAAAGTCATCAAAGCCGCCGCTGATAGTTTTCGCCCAAACCCCAATTTCGACACGGCGGAGATTATTACCCAACTCGGCGTTGGCGAGGCCTTGGTTTCCACTTTAGAAGAAGGCGGTGCTCCTTCTGTAGTCGACAAGGTCAAGATTGCCCCTCCACGATGCCGCATGGGAGCCGCTACCGAAACCGAACGCAAAAAAGTGATGTCGCGTTCACCAATTGGCAGTAAATATGATACAGATTTAGACAAAGAAAGTGCGGCGGAAAAACTACAAGCCAGACAAGAACAAATTGATAAGCAAAAAAAATTAGCAGAACAAAAACTCGAAGCAGAAAAAGAAAAAATTGCCCAAGAAAAAGCGAAGAAAAAAAGCTCATCGCGTCGAAAAAAAGACACGATTTGGGAAACGGCAGGCAAGACCGTCGCCAGACGTTTTGGCACAAAAATCATCAATGCTTTATGGAAAAGCTTGTTTGGTGGTAGAAGGTAAACAAATGTAAACTTGGTAAAGAAAAGTTACAAATACGTTTTTTATGTTTTGCAGGGAATTTTTTATGTTATTATCTGCCCAATTAATAATAATAAGATGTCGGAGAAATCGATATGGCTAAAGGAACATCTCTACAAGACCCTTTTTTAAATACACTAAGAAAAGACAGGATTCCTGTTTCTATTTTTCTTATCAATGGTATAAAATTACAAGGCACGATTGAATCATTTGATCAGTTTGTTATTGTGCTTAATAACAACTCCAACCAAATGGTTTACAAACATGCCATTTCAACCATTGTACCCTCAAAAAATGTGAATACACAGAATTTTGAAAACGATTAAAATTTAGTCTGAATATTTCATTCAGTCTAAGAGATTATCCTCTTTTTTGCGAAAATTCTGCTAAAAGTGAAAATTTCAAACGTTTGTTTGTTTAATCGCCCTCGTTTTAATGATTTTGTCATAAAACTTTGCTATAGTTAAGGACTTGTCAAAAAATAGAGGAAACATGAAGAAAATAGTTTTTATAACACTAGCAGCATTATCACCCGCTGCTTATTCAAGTGTTAGTGATTTATTAATATCAGAAGTAGCCGTCGTCCCAACGGCTGGTGAATTTATAGAAATATACAATGGTGGTGCGACAGCAGTTGATTTAACTAACGTATATCTCACCGATGCGACCTATTCTAATGGTGGCGTTTATTATTACCAAATTGTTACTGGTGCAGGCGGAGGCGGTGGTTTTGCCGATTTCCATGCACGCTTTCCAACAGGAGCCATGATTCCAGCAGGGGCATACCAAACAATTGCCCTAAATGGTTCGACTAATTTCAATACCACTTATGGTGTTGACCCAACTTATGAACTTTATGAAGATGGTGCGGCCGATGCCATACCTGATATGTTAGAAGCTCGTGCTGGTTCTATCAATGGACAGGGCGGATTATCCGGTGGCGAGGTTGCCGTACTCTATTCATGGGATGGAAATTCAGACTTAGTTAAAGACCTTGATTATGTTTTGTGGGGCGATAAAGTTGAAGCCATCGATAAATCAGGTATTTCCATAGATGGGCCAGATGTGGGTTCCGGCACTTCGACTTATGCCAATGATACGGCTATTGCGTCACAAGCTGTAATTTCAGCAAGTTCACATGCTAGCGGCAAGTCATGGCAACGTAATGTGCCATTAAATGAAGGCAGCGAAGTGCAATCTGGTGGTAATGGTTTTTTAGGTAGTGATGAAACTTCAGAGGATTTAAATAATACCTTTTTTGAAGATACACCCACGCCCAATGCTGCCAGCACCCCTCCTACTCCAACTGCCCCAAATGTGGTAATCAATGAAGTTGATGCCGTCGGTTCTACAGAATTTATCGAGCTTTATGGTACAAGTGGTGCGACCTTAAATGATGTCACACTGGTTTTTTACCAAGGAAGTGATGATACAATCTATAAAATTATTGATTTATCAGGCAACAACATGGGTGCCAGCGGCTATTTTGTTATTGGTGATACAAGTTTAACCCCTGATGTCACGCTTGCTGCCAACAGCTTGAACGATGATGCCAATGCTGTGGCATTGTATTTTAGCAATGTTAGTAATTTTAACATTGGCGACAGTATTACCACAACTAACATCATGGATGCCTTGGTGTATGACTCAGGACAAAGTGATGATGTTGGCTTGCTTGCCTTATTAAATGTTGGACAAGCCCAAATTAATGAAGACGGCAATGCAAATTCAGCAAATGAATCCAATGCACGTTGTCCAAATGGGACTGGCGGTGCTCAAAACACAGCAAGTTATGCTCAAGTGGCTCCCACAGCTGGTGCAGCAAACAGCGGTTGTCCGTTAGGAAGCTATTATGCAGGTGTGGACACCACTAATGCAACCACATTGCGTCAAACCGTGCATGATATTATTAAAGTTTCCGTTTCAAATCCGTATTCATCCAGCTCAACTGACACATGGGATATGTTATCGTTTGCCGATGAAGATCCATTAACTAATGTTGACCCAAATGTTGTTGAAAAAGTTATCATGGTCTATAAAAACGATTCATTAACCTACAATGGTGGCGGGCAACAACCCTACAACCGTGAACACACGTGGCCACAATCTTATGGTTTTAAAACACCAACCAATAACGCCGCACGAACAGATGCCCATCACTTAATGATGTCCGATAAAAATTACAACAATAATCGTGGTAATTTATATTTTGATAACTGTAACGCATCCTGTACCGAAAGACCAACAACCGCCTATAATGGCATAGGCGGTGGCTCTGGTACTTATCCTGGCAACTCAAATTGGTTCGATGGCAATAGCTGGGAAGTATGGAACGAACGCAAAGGCGATATCGCTCGTGCCATGTTCTATATGGATGTGCGTTATGCTGGGGACAGAGTCGATAATTTTGGCGTGCAAGAGCCCGATTTGATTCTTACCGATAATACATCATTGATTCAAACACACTCAACATTGCAAGCAGTTGGTTACATGGGTCTATTAAGTACTTTGCTTGATTGGCACACACAAGATCCAGTTGATGCCACAGAAATGGCACGCAATGATGTGGTTTTTGGTTTCCAAATGAACCGAAACCCGTTTATCGATCATCCAGAGTGGGTGGCATGTATTTTCCAAAACATTTGTCCAGGTGACTTAATCTTTAAACATGGATTTGAATAAATTAACATCCAATAAATAAGATTAAAGTATAAACATCTAAGGCCTGTCAGTGCAAACTGGCAGGCTTTTTTAATGCCACAAATCATCATAATTTGACCATTAATTACGCATTTTATTAATTGACAATAGGTGCTTTATTAAACCATTGAAAAAAAATGATAAACCAAGAAAAAGTAATCCCTCACTTTACAAACAGTATTTCATTTAAAATATTTACCATCATCTTTCTTATTATTCTTTTACAGATTCCTCTGTTTTATGTGGAGCACCTGATCAAAGAAAGGCAAGATTTGAGCCGTCAAGCTCAAGGGGAAATTCAAAAACGCTGGGGCGGGCAACAATACATAGGCTCACCGGTGATGGTTTTGAAAAAATTCAGCAAAGGCTATTTCAATACCCAAGTAAAAAAACAGCACATAATTTCTGCATCAAATTTTAAACTGGATGCAGAACTTGCTGCACAAGTGCGATATTTAGGCATCTACGAAACGGCAATTTACAAAGCAGATGTAAAGATGAGTGGACGCATAGAAATAAACTCACAATTTAACCAAGAAATTCTTAATAATACAAAAGAATACCTCCTTTTTCTGCCATTGAAACAAATCAAAGGCATCAAACAACTAAAATCACTTAAAATAAATGGCAAGCAGATAGCATTTAAAGCTGTGTTTTCACAAGTTGCTGGGCTCAATGGCTTAGCAATCCAGCTTAACAAGGTTATGGATCTCACTAAAACCAAAATTCTCGATTACTCAATGGAATTAAGTTTTATCGGCTCAAAAGAATTTGACGTATTGCCACAGGCACATAAAAATGACGTAGAAATTCGCTCAAATTGGGTATCACCTGCTTTTGTTGGAAATTTATTACCCGATTCTCGCCGTATAAGCAAAAAAGGTTTCATCGCCTCTTGGCATAGCAATAATTTAATTCAAGGAAAAGAAGATGCCGATAAGCTTTTTGGGGTTCAAATAAAAATTCCTGCTAATATTTACCAAGTGAATTACCGCACAGTAAAATATTCTTTTCTTATCATTGTGCTAACTTTTAGCAGCTTTTTCTTAACTGAGCTGTTATTCAAAATTCAACTGCATCCTTTCCAATACCTATTAATCGGTGTATCTTTGAGTGTTTTTTATTTGTTGTTATTGTCACTATCAGAGTTTTTTAGTTTCAATGCCTCTTATTCAATGGCATCAGTTGCAGTCATATTGTTAATTTCTGGATACAGTTCGGTGGTATTAAAACAACGCAAAAGAGGCTTGTTAACAGCCGTTTTATTTGCTGTTCTTTATGGTTTTATATTTATGATGGTACGAGCCGAACAAACATCATTGCTTATGGGATCACTTGCTATTTGGCTGTTGCTCGCTTTAGTTATGTATTTAACTCGAAAAATTGACTGGTATGTTATTACTGATAAGGACGGGTGAATTGGGGTATGCCCAAATCGTGATGAAGAAATTTCTTTATATTTGTAAAAAAACATGCATAATCAATAGCAACTAGTCCGAGAATAGATAATCTATTACAGAAAAGCTGAATTTGTGCTATTTCTCGCTTTTTCTCGGCAAATAGGGTTACTATTCTTCTCAAATTATGCAAAAACTTGCCTCAAATTACCTTTTGCTCGTACGGTTCCTCTTATCGGACAAGCTCCCAGTATGAAAACCAAACGTAGAATCTTTTTAAAAAATACACTGCTGGGGGGTGTTGGTGCAGCTTTAAGTTTACATCTTTTTGCCCGCCCCCAAAAAGGAGTAAATAATCTCTATGTTTCTATTATTGATGGTAATGACAATAATCCAGGAACTTTGGCACAACCTTTTAAAACCATTCAAAAAGCAGCAAATATTGTTCAAGCAGGACAAAACATCATCATTAAAGCCGGTGTTTATAATGAACGTATTGTATTAAATATCGCCGCAACCCAACAACTACCCATAAACATTGCACCCTTTGCTCATGATGAGGTCATTATTGATGGCACAGGTATTACGTGGTTTCCTGCAAATTCAACCACACCATTTAATGGCTTATTTGATTTATTTAACTGTGCTTATATCACTGTTTCGGATTTAACAATTATTCATTCCACTTATGCTGGTTTTTTTATGGAAGATTGCACTAATATTACCATCCAAAATTGCCAAACCGACGATACCGTTTCCAGTGGAATTGGCGTTTGGACCTCAAGTAACATCACCATCAGCAACAACCGAGTGCATTTGGCTTGCAATGGCGGTGGTGAAGAATGCATCACCATTTCGACCAGTAGCTTTTGTGAAGTAAAGCATAACGAAGTGCTAAACAATGGCAGCAATGGCTTAGTTGGTGGTGAAGGAATTGATGCAAAACAAGGCTCTCACCACATCATGATTCACCACAACCACATCCATCACTTAAATTCTCGTTTGGGAATTTATGCCGATGCCTACGATACTTTTACCCATGACATTGAAATTTTCAACAACCGTGTACACGATTGCAGCGAAAGTGGTATAGCGGTGGCAAGTGAAGGCGGTGGCTTGCTGCAAAACGTCAAAATTTACAACAACATCGTTTATAACAATCTCTATGGCGGTATCGAAATTGGTGGTTGGACGACTGTGGCAGGCACAACAGTAACACCAATTGATAATGTAACAATCATTAACAACAGTTTGCACAACAATGGTGATGGCATTAATTTTGATAATGCCCATGCCCAAAATATTGTTGCACGCAATAACATCTGCTCTCAAAGCAACGGATTGGAGCTGGTGGTTGGTGCAACACCATTGGCTCAAATTACCATTGAAAACAACTTAATAGACGGTAACACACAACATACGGGCTCCGCCGCCGTTGTTGCAAGTGCTGGTTTTGTGGCTGCACCAAATCAAAACTTTCACCTACAAAGTAACTCATCAGCTATTAATGCAGGATCGACTAATCTAGCCCCAGTTAAAGATTACGACGGCAATAGTCGTGATGCCCATCCCGATATTGGGGCTTTTGAGTTTTCTGATATGATTTTTAAGCACGGTTTTGAAGATTAGATATAAAACCCAAATCGGGATTTGGGTAAAACCTAAAAAACGGTCCAATTCATTTGCCACCATTCGAGAAATTCATCAAAATCTATACCGCCATTGCCATCTTTGTCAATAGTGCGAAAACCACGTAAAGCCATTTCTTTACTGGCATCAGGGGCAAGAATTTTAAATAATTGGATGAACTCACGTTCTTCTAACAGGTCATTGTGGTTTCTGTCAAAAAATTCAAAATGGTCGCGAATTTCGGCAATTTCGGCTGCGGATAAATCAGACATAGTTCTCTCTTGATTGGTTTTATCGTTTTTAATACCTTAAATTATAGAGGTATTTTAACAAATGAAAACAAAAATCCTCTGTTTTGCAGTATAATTACCAAAACATATTTAAACATATTTGGAAAGAAGATGAGCCATAAAATTTATCCTGTTTCTTTAGCCTTTGCAAAAAATGCACATGTCAACAAGGAAAAATATTCACAACTGTATCAGCAATCAACCACCAATACTACAGAGTTTTGGAAGGCACAAGCCAGCAGACTCGACTGGATTAAACCTTTTGAACAGGTCAATAATAGTCATTTTAGCGATACCGATGTCCGCATAAGTTGGTTTACCGATGGCGTGCTCAATGTCTGTTATAATTGCGTAGATAGGCACTTAATTGATAAAGCCCAACAAACCGCCATTATTTGGGAAGGTGATGATGCCCAAAATGTTCAACACATCAGCTACCAGCAATTACATGATGAGGTGTGTCAATTTGCCAATGTTTTAAAATCTCTAGGTGTTAAAAAAGGCGACACAGTGACGCTATACATGCCAATGATTCCACAGGCCGCCTACGCCATGTTGGCTTGTGCTCGTATTGGTGCCATTCATTCGGTGGTATTTGCGGGTTTTTCTGCTGAAGCATTGGCGGGTCGGATTGATGATTGTGATTCAAAATTCATTATTACCGCGGATGAAGGCATACGTGGCGGCAAAATAATTCCGTTAAAAAAGACCGTAGATAAGGCGATTGAAATCTGCCACACCACGATACAAAACACAGTGGTGATAAAATACACCAACCACACAGTCTCATGGCACAAGCGAGATGTTGATTATTTGCAACGACAAAAAACCATGCCAAAGACCTGCCCTTGTGCCGAGATGAATGCCGAAGATGCATTGTTCATCCTTTATACCAGTGGCTCAACTGGCAAACCAAAAGGCGTTTTGCATACGTCCGCTGGTTATTTGTTATATGCCGCTTTTTCCCATGAAATTGTTTTTGATTACCAAAAAGGCGATGTTTATTGGTGTACGGCTGATGTTGGCTGGATTACTGGGCACTCGTATGTGGTCTATGGTCCACTTGCCAATGGGGCAACAACCTTGATGTTTGAGGGTGTGCCAAATTATCCTGATGCTTCACGAATATGGCAAGTATGTGATAAGCATCAGGTCAATATTTGTTACACTGCACCGACGGCTATTCGGGCATTGATGCGTGAAGGCAATGAGCCCGTTTTAAAAACCAGTCGAAAATCCTTGCGTGTTTTAGGAACGGTTGGAGAGCCGATAAATCCCGAAGCTTGGGTTTGGTATTATCATGTCGTTGGACAAGAACGCTGTCCGATTGTAGACACATGGTGGCAAACCGAAACAGGAGGTATCATGCTCAGCCCATTGCCAGCAGTGACCGATTTAAAACCAGGGGCTGCCAGTTCACCTTTTTTTGGTATTGTACCTGCCTTGTTGGATGAAAATGGCAAAGAATTACAAGGCAATGATTGCAGTGGCTACTTGGTGATAAAACAATCGTGGCCAGGGCAAGCCAGAAGTTTATACAAAAACCATAAGCGTTTTATTGAAACGTATTTTTCACAATATTCGCCGTATTACTTTACTGGTGACGGAGCCTATCGTGACAAAGATGGGTATTATTGGATTACTGGGCGGGTGGATGATGTTATTAATGTTTCAGGACACCGTTTAGGAACTGCCGAAGTTGAAAGTGCCTTAGTGGAACACGATTGGGTGGCAGAAGCCGCAGTTGTTGGTTTTCCGCATGATGTCAAAGGGCAAGGAATTTATGCCTATGTGACCCTAATCACTGGCAAGCAGTCGTCTAAACAACTGGCTCAAGAGTTAGTACAAAAAGTAAGAGAAATTATCGGTCCAATCGCCAAGCCTGATGCCATACAGTTCACTCAAGTCTTACCAAAAACCCGTTCGGGTAAGATTATGCGACGAATCCTGCGAAAAATTGCTCTGGGTGAAGTTGACGATTTAGGTGATACATCAACTTTAGCAGACCCAGCAGTGGTAGAGTCACTGGTCGCAGGGCGGGTAAAAGTCTAAAAAAGTAATACCTTTTGGTTACGGTTTTAATACAAATACCTTAATAATTGCTTCTTTTTCAACTATTGATAAAGATAAACCTAAATTATTGAGGATTTTTGTATGAAAAAACTATTGTTATTACTAATACTTATGTTGTCGGTACTGGGTTTATCAAGTTGTGCGATATTTGGTGAGTACCAGTCTAAACACATGCACTCAACTTCGTTGGTACGATTTTTATACCCGTTGGGAAAGCTACCGTTAGAGGATAAGAAAGATCCCGTTTTAAATTTACCACTAAGAGTAGGGTTAGCATTTATTCCAGATGCTGTGCGACAATCAACTATTAATCCTGCGACAAAAAATCAGTTATTGGAAAACGTGAAAGCAGCTTTTGAAAAAAAAGATTATGTGGATGAAATTATCATCATACCACAGATGTATTTTTCCAACTCAAAAGGCTACACCACATTAGACCAGGTCAATAGACTCTACCAACTTGACGTTATTGCTTTGGTATCCTATGACCAAATAGTTAATGCCAGCGATAATTTATTCTCGTTGAGCTATTTAACCATCGTTGGTGCCTACATTTTTCCAGGTTCCAATTATAAAGTGAATACCCTCATTGATTTGGCGGTCATAGATGTAGCATCACGTTCAATTCTGTTTCGTGCAGCGGGCACCAATGGTTCCAAACAAAGTGCAGTAGCTTCAGCTTACATACAACAAGCCTACCGCAAAAAGCAAAACCAAGGATTTTCACAAGCAATGCAACAAATGCAAACAAATTTATGGCTAGAACTAGATAAATTTGAACAACGTCTGCGAAAAAAAGACCCTCAAGACAGAATTAAAATAAAACACCGTTCAGGTTATTCAGGCGGTTCGGTCTCGCTAACATTATTGTTCATATTATTTTTACTGACAATAGCAAAGGTAAATTGCTCTTATGGGACCCCAACTACGACAGGACCAATAGGGATGAGCCTTTGGTGGTTAAGATATTTCTCGGCGATAATTTGTCAATAGTAGATATATTCGGCAATAGGACTAAGTTCGCATATGAAGATGGTTTGGCTGTATTGCGTCTTACGGATTGGCCTATGGTGGTCTGTGGTATTGTCAGTTATATTGCAATGCTAAGAGCTGGAA
>CAZQMH010000083.1:2796-11108 GCA_964594435.1 uncultured Alcanivoracaceae bacterium | reverse complement strand
AATGATACAACAGTAGATCTATAATTACCAGCTATTTATATGGGTAATAGGCAGTGCTAGGAGCTTGTCCGAGAATAGAGAACACTTTTAGCACGACTTCAGCTTTTTTGTAATAGAAAATCGATTCTCGGACAAACTCCTGGTATGCAAAGGCGGGCTGGTGCAGCGTTCTAAAAGCCACCTTTTTTAATTTTAATCAGTTCGCGTCGAGATTTTTTATCTGGATGCTTGGCAGGCTTTGGTGTTGAGCGATAGATTAATTTTGATTCAAGTATTTTATCTTCGCGTTTTTTTATAGATTGAGTGCATTCGTTGTAGCAATTAATTGCGATTTTGGCTCCAACCCGCTTGTCAATAAGTTGTAAAATTTCAATGTCCCATTGCAATTCGCCTTTATTAATGACAAGTTTGTCACCGAGATTGAGGTTTCTGGAAGGCTTAACTTTTTGTCCATTAAGTTTTACTTTACCACTTTCTACCTGTTTTTTTGCTAAGGCTCTGGTTTTGTAAAAACGGGTTGACCACAACCATTTATCAATTCTGACTGCCATAATTTAAGTTTTTTGTGCATAATTTGCTCGATTTTAACACTATAACGAGGCTAAGTGTTATAATTCACCCATGAAAACGATGACAACAAGTTAATTTTTATTCACACACATGTTATGCAAAGGCACAATATGTGCTTTTTTTTTGCTTTTAATTTTTTTAAAAAACGATTATGCCAATAATAACCTTAGCCGATGGCTCGCAACGACAATTTGATAAATCAATCACCGCATTTGAGGTGGCAGCAGATATTGGTCCTGGTCTTGCCAATGCCGCCCTTGCTGCCAAAATTAATGGTGAGTTAGTAGATTTATCGACGCTCATTTCAACCGATGTTGAATTATCAATAGTGACAGGTAGGGACGAAGAGGGCTTGGAGGTGATTCGTCATTCAAGTGCCCATCTTATGGCTCAAGCGGTTAAACGATTGTTTCCCAAGGTGCAAGTAACCATTGGCCCTGTTATCGAAAATGGCTTTTTTTATGATTTTTCCAGCAAGCACCATTTTACCGATAAAGAATTGGCAGAAATTACCGCTGAGATGAAAAAAATTGTCAAACAAAAATTACCTGTTGAACGTCACACCATGAGTCGTGATGAGGCGATTAAGTTGTTCGATAATATGGGTGAAAAGTACAAGGCAGAGATTATTAGAGACATTCCCAAGGATCAGACATTAAGTTTGTACAAACAAGGAGAGTTCGTGGACTTGTGTCGTGGACCACATGTGCCCAATACTGCAAAACTGAAAGTGTTTAAACTTATGCACGTAGCTGGAGCTTATTGGCGTGGCAACAGCGACAATGAAATGTTGCAAAGAATTTATGGCACCGCTTGGAGTGATAAAAAGGATTTAAAACAGTATTTGCATAGACTGGAAGAAGCCGAAAAACGTGACCACCGTAAACTTGGCAAACGCATGGATTTGTTTCATTTTCAGGAAGAAGCGCCAGGTATGGTGTTTTGGCATGCTAATGGTTGGTCAATTTATCAAGCAGTACAACAACACATGCGCACAAAACTCAGTTTGCACGACTACTCCGAAATCAATACTCCTGAGATTGTTGATTATAGTTTATGGGAGCGTTCAGGTCATGCCAGTAAATTTGGCGATGATATGTTTTCAGTGGAAACAGAAGGCCGAAAATTTGCCATAAAGCCGATGAACTGCCCGTGTCATGTGCAGGTTTATAATCAAGGTTTAAAATCCTACCGTGATTTGCCTTTACGCTTGGCAGAATTTGGTTCCTGCCATCGCAACGAACCATCAGGCTCATTGCATGGCTTGATGCGTGTGCGTGCCTTTGTGCAAGATGATGCTCATATCTTTTGTTCCGAAGAGCAAATTCAGCAAGAAGTTGCTAGTTTTATTGATTTTTTGCATGAGATATATGCAGATTTTGGTTTTTCTGACATTATATATAGGCTCTCTACACGCCCAGAAAAAAGAGTGGGCAGTGATGAAATTTGGGACAAGTCAGAAAAAGCCTTGGCCACCGCTTTAGATAACAAAAACCTCGACTGGGAAGAATTACCTGGAGAAGGTGCGTTTTATGGCCCTAAGATTGAATTTTCACTCAAAGACTGTCTTGGCAGAGTTTGGCAATGCGGCACCATGCAAGTCGATTTTTCCACACCTGGACGGTTAGATGCCAGCTATATTGGTGAAGATGGTGAGCGGCACGTTCCGGTGATGTTGCATCGAGCAATTTTAGGTTCTTTTGAAAGATTTATTGGAATACTGATTGAACACCATGCTGGCAATTTGCCATTTTGGTTGGCTCCGGTACAAGCGGTTATTATGAATATTACCGATGCTCAAAGCGAATATGCAGCCAATTTAGCAAAAGAATTGAAAAACAATGGATTTAGAGTCAAATTAGACTTGAGAAATGAGAAGATTGGCTATAAAATTCGCGAACACACATTACACAAGTGCTGTTATATGTTAGTTGTTGGTAATAAAGAAATGGAAAACCACACCGTTACGGTTAGAAAATTGAACGGGGAAGATGTTGGAAACATGACTTACCAAGAATTAATAGGGCACTTTACTGATGTTGATACCGAAAAAAAATAAATTAAAATTGAGGATTTAGAAAAATCGCAAAGAAACACCAAACAAGAGTTAATGAAGCCATCAAATGCATGAAAGTTCGCTTAATTGATAGCGACGGTAAGCAAGTAGGGGTTTTGGCAACCGATGCCGCTTTAGATAGAGCAAAGGCACAAAAGCTGGACTTGGTTGAAATATCACCCAAAGCCGAACCACCTGTTTGTAAAATTATGGACTATGGAAAATTCAGATTTGAAAATTCCAAGAAAAAACAAGCTTCAAAGAAAAAGCAGAAAAAAGTACAATTAAAAGAAGTCAAGTTTCGACCCAATACCGAAGAAGCCGACTACCAAGTAAAATTACGTAATTTACGAAAATTTATTGGGCAAGGCAACAAAGTCAAGGTTACGATTATGTTTCGTGGCAGGGAATTGGCTCACCGAGATATTGGAGCCAATATGCTTGATCGTTTAGTTGAAGATTTAGAGGACGAGGTTGTTGTGGAGCAACGGCCTGCAAAAATGGAAGGACGATTTATGATTATGTTACTCGCTCCAAAAGCGACCAGCAAACAGTAATCACTTGCAAACAGGTAAAAACACCTGCCAGAAGGACAGCAAGCATAGGTTGCAAATAGCAACTGCTAAATAGCAATAAGTTAGTGAAGCTAAAGCACTTTGTGCTACTTATTGTATTTTTTAAACATTATATGGAGCAAGAAAATGCCAAAAATGAAAACCAAAAAAGGCGCTGCCAAGCGTTTTAAGAAAACAGCCAATGGCTTTAAGCGTGGTTACGCAAATAAAAGTCACATCTTAACCAAAATGACAACCAAGCGTAAACGTAACTTACGTGGTACAGACATGATAGCCGAGTCTGATATCAAGCAAGTTAAGTCAATGTTACCGTACGCATAAGGAGAAAAGATAATGGCAAGAGTTAAAAGAGGCGTTACCGCTAGAAAACGTCATAAAAAAATATTAAAACTAGCAAAAGGTTACTACAATGCACGTCGTAAAGTTTACCGCGTAGCAAAACAAGCAGTTATCAAAGCAGGGCAGTATGCTTACCGCGATAGAAAACAGCGTAAACGTCAATTCCGTGCCTTATGGATTACACGAATTAATGCGGCGGCAAGAAACAACGGTTTATCCTATTCTCGATTTATTAACGGTTTAAAGAAAGCTAATATCTCTTTGGATCGTAAAGTTTTAGCCGATATGGCAGTTCATGATAAAGCTGGTTTTACAGCGGTTGCTGAACTTGCTGCTAAAGCGTTGAAATAAATCGTTTCATCCTATTGCAATCAGTAGGATTTAAAGATTAAATTTGTAAAGAGGAATTAGCTTTCCAGTTGTTACTGGGTGGTTGCTTCCTCTTTTTTTATGTACAATCCCAAATCCCGATAGAGAAATCACAATGAGAGCACAAGCCCTTAATGCACCTAAGAAATCGCCAAAAAGCTTAATCACCAATCTCCTGGATTTAGTTTTTACCAATTTCTTATGCACATCAATTACTTGTACTATCTATCGCATTTTTCTATCGAGATTTGGGAAAATTATCACTAACAGGTGAAATGTGGAAAATCTCAAAACACTCCTCGCTACAGCATTGGATGAAATAAACAATGCCCAAGATAACAAAACACTTGAAAATATTCGAGTTGCCTATCTGGGTAAGAAAGGAACCATTACCTCGCAATTAAAACAGCTGGGAACATTGCCAGCACAACAACGCCGCGAAGCAGGCATCGAAATAAACAAAGCCAAAGGTCGTCTGCAACAAGCCATTGGCAAGAGACGAGAAATCTTACAAAAAATTGAATTAGATAAAAAATTAGCGGCTCAAGCAATAGATGTCACCATGCCAGGTCGCAGCGTACCTACAGGCAACTTGCATCCAGTAAGCCGCACAATGAACCGCATTGTTTCATTGTTTTCGCATTTGGGCTTTGATGTCAAAAAAGGTCCAGAAATTGAAGATGATTACCACAATTTTGAAGCGTTAAACTTTCCAGCACACCATCCAGCTCGAACCATGCACGATACTTTTTGGTTTGATGACGGGCATTTATTGAGAACCCATACATCGCCTGTACAAATACGGGCAATGAAACACATGTCGGTGCCGATAAAAATTATTGCTCCTGGAAGAGTTTATCGCAGTGATTCTGATCAAACACATACCCCCATGTTTCATCAGGTCGAAGGCTTGGTGGTTGGAGAAACCATTACTTTTGCCAGTTTAAAGGGTGTGCTTAATCAGTTTGTTAATGCTTTTTTTGAAAAAGACTTGCAAATTCGCCTGCGTCCATCCTATTTTCCGTTTACCGAACCATCGGCTGAGGTTGATGTTGAGTGGCAAAAAGACGATGGAACAACGGGTTGGTTAGAGGTGTTGGGTTGTGGTATGGTGCATCCAAATGTTTTGCAGGCAGGAGGTATTGACCCTGAGAAATACACAGGCTTTGCCTTTGGGCTTGGCGTTGAACGTTTTGCCATGTTGCGTTATGGCGTCAAAGATTTGCGTCAGTTTTTTGAAAATGATTTGGCTTTTCTTAAGCAATTTAAATAGGAGTTTACAACATGAAAATAAGTGAAAATTGGTTAAGAGAATGGGTCAACCCAAACATTTCAACAGATGAACTGGCAGAGCAACTGACCATGCTGGGTTTAGAAGTGGATGACGTATTAGCTGCGGCTGCCCAATTCAGCCAAGTGCGAGTGGCAGAAATAATATCCATAGAAAAACATCCAGATGCGGACAAATTAAATGTCTGTCAAGTGGATGCTGGTACGGGCGAAAACTTACAGATTGTCTGTGGAGCACCCAATGCCAGAAAAGGTTTAAAAGCACCTTTGGCAATGATTGGAGCCTTGTTGCCAGGAAATTTTAAGATAAAAAAATCTAAATTACGCGGTATGCCATCTTTTGGTATGCTTTGTTCAGCAGTTGAATTAGGGCTGAGTGATGATTCTTCTGGCTTGTTAGAATTGCCAAGTGATGCACCAATTGGTGAAGATATTCGTGATTATCTGGCACTTAATGATAGCATCATTGATATTGATTTGACCCCTAATCGTGCCGATTGCTTCTGTATTAAAGGTGTGGCTATTGATGTGGCAAGTTTGAATGAAATTGAGGTAAAATACCCTATTATTGATGAGGTTAAAGAAAACAGTGAAAATAAATTATCAGTAAATTTACAGGCCAAAAAACAAGCTCCACGCTATTTGTGTCGTGTTATAGAAAACATTGATAACCGCAAAACCACACCTATTTGGATGCAAGAAAAATTAAGGCGTTCAGGCATTCGCAGTATTCATCCCGTTGTCGATGTGACGAATTATGTCATGTTAGAACTGGGGCAACCCATGCACGGTTTTGATAAATCAACCATAAACGGCTCGCTGACAGTCAAAATGGCACAAACAGGCGAAAAATTCACCCTGTTAGATGGCAAAGAAGTGGTACTAGATGACAGTTATTTAATGATTGCTGATGATGAGCAATACCTCGCAATTGCAGGTGTTATGGGCGGGTTGAACAGTGGCTGTAGTGAGAACACCCAACATATCGTTTTGGAATCTGCCTATTTTGAACCTGCGTGCATTATGGGTAAATCTCGAAATTTAGGGATTTTTACCGAATCTGCTCTGCGTTTTGAACGTGGAGTTGACCCTTATTTGCAACGTCAAGCACTGCAACGAGCCACGCAATTGATTACTGAAATATGTGGTGGTGATGTTGGCCCAATTGTGGAAGTCAAAGCCGATGATTTTATTCCACAAAACAATACCATTGAGTTGAGCCAAGATAAGCTCAAAAGAGTGCTTGGATTTGCGGTTGCCAAGGAAAAAGTAACAACCATATTACAAAATTTACAAATGCAGGTTGATGAAAAAGAAAACTCATGGTCTGTTATCGCACCCAGCAGTCGTTTTGATATGGCAATAGCCGAAGATTTGATTGAAGAAGTGGTGCGTATGATTGGTTATGACAAAATGCCATCACAAAATCTTTTTGCACAAAGCATTATTGGGCAATTGCCTGAGGCAATAATTGCTACCAATACCATCAAATTTCAGCTCACAACATTGGGCTACACAGAAGCCATTAATTACAGCTTTGTCTCGCAAAAACAATTGGATATTTTATCCATTGCCAATGGTTCAATCGCTCTAAAAAATCCACTAACCGAAGAGTTCGCCATCATGCGAACCAGTATGTTGCCTGGTTTGTTGGAGACGGTAAAATACAATCTTCGCCGTCAAAATGATACGGTTAAATTGTTTGAAACAGGTATTGTTTTCCACAAACATAATGAGGTTATCATTGAGGAAGATAAATTAATGGTGATTGCCACAGGAAAACGCTACACTCAGCAATGGGGACTGAATGACGAGAACCTTGATTTTTTTGACCTCAAAGGCGATTTGGAAAGCTTGTTATCTGCCACCAAGCATCAGTATACTTTTAGCCAATCAAACGATGAGTTTTTGCATCCAGGACAGCAAGCTCGTATCTTAATAGGCACTAAAGAAGCTGGAACAATTGGTCAAGTTCATCCCGAAATATGCCGTAAACTTGGCATTAAGAAAGCGGTCTATGCTTTTGAGATTGCAATGAAATACATAAGCCAAAGTCAGCTTCCAAGTTTTCATGATATATCAAAATTTCCATCCGTAAGACGAGATATTGCTTTGTTGGTAGATGAGTCGGTAAGTTACCAACAAATTAAAGATATTATCGTTAAAAATGCCGGAGACTTGCTGCAAGATGTGTTTGTTTTTGATGAATACAAAGACGAAAGTTTAGGGTTAAATAAACGCTCTTTAGCCGTTGGATTGGTGTTACAGCAAAATAATTCCACTTTAGAGGATAAAGAAGTAGACAAACTGATGGAAAAAATGTTAAATTCACTCAAAGAAGTTTTAAGAATTGAAATTCGAGGGCAATAATGTCGGTAACAAAAACAGATTTAGCAGAAGCACTTTACATGGATGTGGGGTTAAATAAATGTGAAGCAAACGAGTTTGTGGAAGCTTTTTTTAATACCATAAAAGATGTTTTAGTGGATGGAAGTGATGTTAAGTTGTCGGGTTTCGGAAACTTTGAACTAAGAGACAAAAAAGGGCGTCCAGGAAGAAACCCTAAAACATTAGAGGAAATCCAAATTGCTCCACGGCGTATTGTTGCATTTAAGCCTGGACAAAAAATTAAAGACACTATCGAAACATATGCTGGATCAAGGTCACAATAATTCTCTACCTCCCATCCCCGCAAAGCGATACTTTACCATAGGTGAAGTCAGCAGTTTGTGTGATGTGAAACCGCATGTTTTACGGTATTGGGAAAACGAATTTCCAAACCTCAAACCAGTAAAACGTCGTGGCAACCGCCGCTATTACCAAAGACATGATGTTATCATGATTCGTCAAATTCGCAGTTTGCTCTATGAGCATGGTTACACTATCAGCGGAGCTCGCATAAAACTCGAAGGCAACACTAACGACAATGATGCCAGCAAATCACACCAAGTCATTCAACAAACAAGACAAGAACTTGAAGAAATTTTGACTATTTTAAAATAGCGGACATAAGTGCTATAGGATGGCACACATTATTGCGATTTGAGAATAGTTAAATGATCCAAATTAATACTTTTTCATGTAAATAATAATCACAAAAGAGTATAATTTCA
>CAZQMH010000083.1:0-2696 GCA_964594435.1 uncultured Alcanivoracaceae bacterium | reverse complement strand
AACTACACAAAGGTATAAAAATGTTTGGTCTTTCTTCTGAGATTCATAAAAAACACATCCAGTCTGTAAAACGTATTCTTAAAAAATCAGCCGATTCACCCCTCCTAAAAGTTTATCAAAAAACAACCGAATTATTTTTCGGAGGCATGTCTGTTGAAGAAATTGAGATGCATGATAACAATCATTGGGCTCAAGTGATTATTGATTATGTTTTGTCAATTGAAAAATTGCCTCAAAATGCTTCTCTCATTCGTGTTTTTAATCCAACGCTAAAAACTAACGGCTATGAAAGTCAGCACACCGTTGTTCAAGTTAGTTGTAAGGATATGCCATTTTTGGTGGATTCTGTGGCTTTTGTTTTTACAAAATTTGCCATTGATATGGAGCTTATGACACATCCTGTTGCCAATGTTGTGCGTAGCAAAACCAGTGTTCTGCAAGCAATTGATGACAACAGTAGCACTAAAGAATCATGGATGCACGTGGAAATCAATAAAGTTTTCGATTTAGAAAAAATGTCACAATTGCAATCTGAGTTAGAATTAGTCATCAACAAAGTCACCGCCTGTGTGAAAGACTGGAAGACAATGCTGGAAAAAATGCAGCAATCAAAAGATGATTTATTTTTCATTGACAACAAAACCATATTAAATAAACAAAAGAAATTTATTGACTGGTTATTGGATGATAATTTCACCTTTTTAGGTTACCAATATTACCAAGCCAAAAAAGGTGCAAAGACCCAATATTTATTGCCGCAAAAAAAATCATCATTGGGTTTGTTTTCTTCCAAGCTTTATCTGCAAGATGTTGATTCACTGGTCGATAGCCAATACCAAGTGAAAAAACAGTCTGATTTGGTCATTATTACCAAATTGAATGAACGACCATTAATCCATCGTGCTGGAACACTCGATTATATCGGTGTGCTGGTGGTCGATGAAAAAGGTAAAGTCATTGGCGAACACCGTTTTGTTGGGCTGTTTACTTCCGCTGCAATAAACACCAGACCTTGGGATATTCCTTACATCAATGAAAAAGTACGCGGCGTCATTAAGCGATTTAAGTTTGATCAAGCCAGCCACACAGGCAAACATATCGTGCATATTATGGAAACATTGCCACGTGATGAACTGATGCAATCAAGCAGTGATGAACTTTATAATACCATTTATTCTATTTTAACCATTGCCGAAAGACAAAAATCGAATGTGACCGTAAGGCAAGATAAATTTAAACGGTTTTATGCATTTTTGGTCCATATTCCACGCGATAAATTCAACACCAATGTGCGTCATACCATCCAAGAAATTCTCTCGCAAAAAGTGCAAGGCAGCCATATAGAATACCAAGTCAAAATTGAAGACACCAATCTCACACGTTTGTATGTCACCGTCTATTCAGAAAAAGATTGCCGCATTAATACCTATGAATTGGAACAAAAAATCGCCTATGCCTTGCGTTCTTGGCAAGATGAGTTAGAAGAAATTTTAATCGAAAAACATGGTGAACAAACGGGTTTCATGCTCGCTCAAAAATACGCCAGCCGTTTCCCGATGGCTTATATGGAAGATGTGAGCCCACAAGTTGCCGCCTATGATGTGGAAAATGCCAATAAATTAGTGACCAATGATGGTTTGTCACTTAGTTTGTATCGCCCAAAAGATTTAAGCAGTAAAATATTCCGCTTTAAGATATTTCGTTGTGAAAACACCATACCCTTGAGTGATGTTATGCCAATTTTAGAAAATCTTGGCTTGCATGTCGAAAGAGAACGACCTTACAAGATTAAATTGGCAAATGGTAGTATGTTTTGGATACAGGATTTTGACTTATCCTTGGCTCATGGTGCTGAGCTAGAGTTGGAGCTGGTACGCGAACGCTTTAAAGAAGCATTTAAGCAAATTGTCAACAATGTTGTCGATAATGATGGCTTCAATAAGCTCTTAATTTTGGGCGGACTGACCTCAAGACAAATCATTATCTTGCGAGCCATCAGTAAATATGTCAAACAGACAAATTTACCATTTTCCCAAGAATACATCGAAAAAGCCTTGATAGCTCAATCTCATATATCGCGTTGGTTGATTGAATTATTTGGTGTCAGATTTGCTGTATCCTTAGATTCATTAACGGTTGAGCAACACAAAAACTATTTAAAGGAATTTTCGGCCAAGTTTTCTTCGCAACTCAAGCACTTAGGCATTACCCTAACCGAGCACCAACAAAATGCAGTTGATGAATATTTTAGCAGTGCCAAATTTAACCGTAAACGCCAAGAGAAAAAGGTAACCAAAGTTATCAAAACCTTATTGGACTCGGTGGCATCGCAAGACGAAGACAATATTATTCGAGCCTACAGCGAGGTTATACTTGCCACAATTCGGACTAATTTTTACCAAACCAACGCCGATGGTAGTTTTAAACCTTATGTGAGTTTCAAGCTCAACTCCTCAAAAGTGCCACAAATGCCAAAACCCGTGCCATTTCGTGAAATATTTGCCTATTCACCTCGCTTTGAAGCGATACATTTACGCATGGGCAAAGTGGCTCGTGGTGGCCTGCGATGGTCAGATAGGTACGAAGATTTCAGAACCGAAGTATTGGGTTTGATGAAAGCCCAAAATGTAAAAAACTCGATTATTGTTCCTGTTGGCTCGAAAGGTGGCTTTGTGGTCAAACAAATGCCACAAGGT
>CAZQMH010000082.1:0-11192 GCA_964594435.1 uncultured Alcanivoracaceae bacterium | reverse complement strand
TCCATGGTTCTTTCATCAATTGCCTGAGTAAATTCATGTTCTTTTTTACAGTCAACTTGCAGGGCTTTAAATAATTTTAATGTTGCTTTGTTCATAGTGTTTCTCTTGTATGATAATGTAGGGCAGGGAAGGCTGGAATTGAACCAGCAATATCCGGATTCCGAAATTTAGGAACTCTTTTGGCAATTATTTTGCGAAGAGTAAAAATATCCGGCGCATTACCAATTTGCTACTTCCCTACATTTTCTGTATCATTAATATGGTGGAGAAGGCAGGATTTGAACCTGCGACAGATGCATTAAAGGTGAGTTAGGAACTCTTTGTGCCGAAGACAAAATCTTGAGCGAAGAGTAAACATTGCTCTACCAACTGAGCTACTTCTCCATAATAAATTTTATATGGCAGGGAAGGTAGGACTTGAACCTACAACCTACGGGCTCAAAACCCGCTGTTCTACCATTGAACTACTTCCCTACATTTTGAGTTTAATTTGGGTCAGCGTTAAATAAATTATAACCCCAACCCAAATTAGACATCATGCGCTAATTTTTATCGTGTCTTGAATCACGCCTTCCATGCCACCAAAGACGGTGATTTTATCCACTTTATCAGCAATTTTTTCCAAAGTTTCCAATTCTTTTAAACGTCTCAAGGTTGCACTTTGTTCCATCAGCTTTGCTGTATTTAACAACGAGCGGGTGGCAGCGGTTTCTTCGCGACGTTTAATAATATTGGCTTTGGCGGCTTTTTCAGCAATAACCACTTGGTTTAAGATGGTTTTCATCTCACCTGTTAAAATGATGTCTTTGACACCAACATCCAACAAGCTTAAACCATACTCACTCACTTTTTTAGCGACGTATCTTTTCACAAAGGCATCAATAGATTCTTTGTCGGTTAACAAGGCATCTAAAGTTTGTGAACCGATGGCTTTACGCAGTGCCAATTGCAATTCGGTGTACAAAAACTCTTTGTAGTTAGCCAATTTACTCACCGCAACAACCGCATCAGTCACTTGAAATGATGCAGATAAGTTGATACGAATGCTGACCTTGTCTTTGGTTAATATTTCTTGACCTGATACGTCTAAAAATTCTGCACGGGTATCAACAATTTGCACAACTACCGATTTGTTGTAGTTCCAAAAACCGTATTTGCCTGCTTGTAAAACCTTGTCAAATTGACCATCAATAAACAATAAACCGACTTGTTTGTTGCTAATCTCCTTGATATACAAACCTTTGGATAAAACAGAAGATTGAGCACTATTGGCAACTAAAGTCATCAATTTATCGGTGGCTTGAATGTCTTTGGAAATATCAATTTTTACCACTTTAATGGCATTGGTTTTCCAAAATACTTTCTCACTTTGGGTTGCTAATAAGGATTTAAACTTGCCATCAATATAAATCAAGGCAATTTCATTTTCATCAGTAACCACTTCTTCAAAGTAGGCTTTGCACAATTCGGTTTTGCTTTTCATTAACGTTTTGATTTGAATGTTTCTGACCTCTTGATCAGTCACATCAAATACACTGACTTTAACTCGACCCCAAAAATCGGTAATTGTGTGTACGCCAGTACCCAAAATATCCACTAATTGGCGGTCTCGAAAAACCAAAGCTCGTTCGTTATCAGCGATAACAATTCTTTTTCTAAAAATCATAGTATTTCTCCTGTGCAAGCCTTCATATTGAAGCTGCACTAACCTGAATATTTCATACAAGAGGCACTAACCTGAATGGTTTTATGAAAAAAATGGCTTCATATCTTGAATAAAATCGCTTACAACCTAAGAATAACTAGGTATGAAGCGATATTTATCCAATCTATTTTGCCATTTTTTCCATAAATTCCATTCTTGTACGAAATATTCAGGCTTATAAAACTCAGTCATTTAAACCTCATCTTTAAGTTAAACGGTGATACATATCACCGCAGTTGTCGTCTTTCCTTTTTTTTTCAGGATTGACGGAATTTGTAAAAGTTCATCTCACGGTATCACTGTGGAGTTGTGCTGCTAAGCAAGTCATTGCATAGTGATTTCAATAAATTCACCCCCTTGTGAATTGTCTTTCCGTAGTGTCTATTTTTATCACTATTCAAATCATCATTTGTATGACTCTTGCTTATTGGCAAAACTGCAAACAGCAATACCGTTGCAAAGTGTTTAAAAATCCTTTTATTCTTTGCTGAGATAAACCAGCAATAATTTATAGACGGTTGCAAGCGTCTTTCATTAGATATGACTTTCGTCATTTGCATTAAAAGTGCAAATTGGGCTGGATTCGAACCAGCTACCCGCAAATTATAAGTTTGCTGCTCTACCAAATGAGCTACCATTTTCGTTGAGGAGGATTCGAACCTCCGACAAGTTAAATCAAATTTAACGGCTCTACCGCTGAGCTATCTAACGTTATCTTTCATCAGGAATACAATCAAATCAGTGATTTATCGTACCGGTCTGCTGTACAGAAACAGAACCAAGTGATGAATAAGATTTTTTTAAGGGCATAAAAAAAAGCCCTGTTTGGATAACCAAAAAGGGCTTTAATTTAAAGTTTTCCTAAAAGGCTATCATTGCCTTTTAAGAGTATTCAAAAGGCATTATTTCATACAGTTGCACAGCTGCATTGAACACGGTTTATTCCCGCGCACATCGAGTCTGTTTTGTATATTTAAATTGAGTAAATAATGTTTTTGCATAATTATTTTGTTACGTTTTTAACGAGGTTTCCCCTCAAATAGTTAAGATGGGGCAGGATAATAGAGAGCTTATTTCAGTTTGTCAATAAATATTTAACAAAATGTTAACATTTGAGTTAAAAATGATTGAGTAGGCTTTTGTGCTTTCTCCAGTTTGGGTTGATTGTGCTTTGTAACAGATAAAAACCACGCCCATGATTGGGATGGATTAAATGGCATAATTCATGAATGATCACATAATCTATCAGTTCGGTGGGTGCTTTTATCAGGTGAATGTTATAAGTGATGACGGCATCATTGGAACAACTGCCCCAACGTGCTTTCATGAAGCGGAATTTTATGGCTTTTATCTTGGGAAAATGGTGCTGCTTTTGTAATTCGTGGCTGCGAGTTGTTAAGTAGGCTGTGGCTTGTTGTTTATACCATTGCTTGAGTTGATGCTTGATATTACTGTTGGAGCGATGAAAAAGTTTTATACTTTTATCACCTAATAAAACCATGTTTCTAGCGGCAGTAATGAGTTGCAATTCGTATTTTTGACCTAAATAAGGGTGAATTTCGCCATATTTGTATTCTTTTACTGTATTTTTATGTCGGGCGGCTTGTTGTGCTATGGCTTGTTTAAGCCATGTGTATTTTTTTGCAATAAAAGCTTCAATCTCTCTTTTGGGCGTTGCGAAGGGAACATTGATTTGCAAACAGCCATCTCGTCTTATTTTCATGGCGATTAAGCGGTGTCTTCTTTTGGAACGTACCAATTCATAGGTGATGGTTTCACCTGCGAAATTAAACGATTGTGAAGATGTGCTGAGGGTCAATTAATCACAGGTGACCAAGCAGGTTCACGAATATGGCCGCTGGAAACCAAAAGCTCGTTTTTTACGCTGCCATCAAGTGAGGTCGAGATTAATATGCCTTGTCCTTGCTTGTTTTTTGTGGCGTATAAAATCATATGATTATTGGGTGCAAAGGTTGGTGTTTCATCCAATGGTCCTGAGCTTATGAGCTGGACTGTTTCTGATTTGTTGTGACGTAATGCTATTTTGTAATTGTTCTTGTTGCCTTGAACATAACACAGATATTTACCATCGCTTGAAAAACTGCCACCAGCGTTATAGTCGCCAATAAAAGTCAGTCGTTGCGTTTTTAAGGTGGCTAAATTGACTTGATAAATATTAGGCTTGCCGCCTCTGTCGGAGGTAAAGACCAGACTTTGACCATCTGGCGACCAACTGGCACCCGTATCAATTGCCCAACTGTTGGTGATTTGTTTGAGGCTTTTACTGTAAATATCCATGGTGTAAATTTCTGGATTGCCTGATTTTGATAAGGTTAATGCTAAGCGTTTGCCATCGGGTGAAAATGATGGGCCGCTATTGATGCCTTTATGGGCGCTCATGAGTTCTCGCTCGCCTGTGGCTAAATTTTGAATATAAATGGCTGAGTTGCCTTTTTCAAAAGAAACATAGACGATTTTATCGCCACGCGGTGACCATTTTGGTGATAGGATAGGTTGTTTTGAGGTGACCAAAGCTTGAGAATTTTTGCCATCAGCGTCGGCAACTAATAACTGATACTCAACCTCGTCACCGATTCGTGTCGCTGTCACATAGGCAATTTTGGTGGAAAATATGCCTTTTACACCAGTGATTTGTTCGTATATTTTATCCGCTATATAGTGTCCGCCTGCACGTAAATCTGTCGCCAATACTGGCATAATCATGGAGAGAACTTGTCTTTTATCGCTGATTGAATACAGTTTGACTGCTATTTCAAAGCGACCTTGAGCGGTTTGCTTGATTGAGCCGATGGTGATAAATTCGGCTTTTGTCATTTGCCATTTTTCATATTTGATTTGACTGGCATCTTGTGGGTTTTGAATGAACTGCTGCTCATCCAAGGCTTTAAATTGACCAGAAAGCATCAAATCATCGGCAATGACTTTGGCAATATTGGTGGTCTGGCTGTTGTTTTTGATTGGTAAAATAGCAATAGGAATGGCACTCTCACTGCTGTCAGTGACGACAAATGTGATTTCTGCGTGACTAAAGGTGCTAAAAATGAGAAGAATTAAGCCAAGCCCTGATAGAGAAATGCGATAGGTAGGATTTGGGTTTAAAGCGAAAGTAAATTTTTTCATAATGTCCTTGCCATCATTATATGGTGTGAATGAATACCCAAGGCATTGTAAAGATTTTTTATCGAATAATAAAGTGTTTCTTTAGGCTAAGAAGTTTTCGCTTCTTTTTTGTAGCGTTTTTGCAGAATTTTGACTCGTTTGACATAGTTTCTGGTTTCTTCAAAGGGTGGAATGGTGTTATTGTACTTTTTCACCGCATTTTCACCCGCATTATAAGCGGCCAATGCCAAGTCAATATTGTTGTTAAACATGTTGAGTAATCGTTTTAAATAAGCGACACCTGCCTGAATGTTTTGTTTTGGGTCAAAAGGATTGGTGACGGCATAAATTTGTTGAGTGGCAGGCATTAATTGCATCAAACCTTGTGCCCCGACACTTGATTGGTTGCTGGCTTTGAAACTGGATTCTGCGTGAATAACCGCTTTGATTAATGACGGTTCGACTTTCCACTTTTTGGCAGCAGCAGCAATTTCTTTGTCAAACTTGTCATAGACTAATTTTGTTGTGCGCCAATTGACTTTGTTTTTCCAGCCACATTCTGGGCATTTAATACGTAAGACGGTATAACCGCGAACCCGTGGTTTTTTTGATGAATAGTGAATAACGCCATCGCTGGTGATGTGTTTATAAACGCGGAGGGTTTTTGCCTGTGGTGCTGTTAGGTAGAATAAGGCAAAGCTAAATAGAGTGATAATTTTCTTCATAGCCACATTTTAATACATATTTTCGATAATTAATTTTTTAAACTTGAAAAATAGACAAATAAACAAGAAAATAGGTAAAATTAGTAAAACCAAATAAAATTATGACAAAATTTAAGTCTTTTATGACTATTTTCATGACCTTATGTGTCATTCTTAGTGCAGATGCTAGAAGAGAAAAAGTAGATGAGTTGCAATTAATTCAGGATGAAATTAATCAATTCTATAAACTTGGCTATGTTGATGTCGCCCCTTTGGAGATGGATTTTATCGAAAAAAAGCTAAAAGCAGCACGCACAGCCAAGAAAAAAAGAAAGAAGAAAGTTGTACAACAATTGTTAGTAGAAATAAAGGCCGATTTGAAATTAGTCAAAAAACGTTATATCGTTAATCAGCTGAATAATCAGTTAATTAAGATTCAGGAACAAAACCTGCAATCGAAAAAAACACTAGATGAACTAAAAGGACAGCTTTAATGAAAAAAATAATGCTACTTGTGATAAGCCTTGCCTTGTTCAACCATGCAAGTGCTAAGAGAAATAAAGAATTGGATTATGCCAGTTTAGAAAAAGACTACAATAACCTCATTCATAACCCAAAATACCTCAAGCTGGCAACTGAAGAAAAAAGAACAGCAAAACTCAGCGTAGAAGCATTGATAAACAACAAAGTCAAACGCAAAGAGAAAGAAAAAGCCATCTATCTTGCCAAACATAATATCGCTTTTGCCAGATTGGCAGCGGAAGAACAATGGATAAAGAGGGAAATCAGCACAGAAGAAGCCAAAGCCCACGAATACGAAGTGGCAATTTCCAAGACAGAGGCGGAAATTGCTCGGCATGAAGCTGAAGTTTCTCGGATGATGCTGATAGCCCAACAGGAAGAAGCTCAGCGAGCCATGCAACGAGCCGATGAAGCAGAATTGGTCGCTCAAAACAGCCTGTCGCAAGTAGAATTAGCTAAGCAAGAAAGCGAAGCGGCTAAACGCCTAGCAAAAGCCCGTGAAGAGGAGGCGGAACTGGCGAAGCAAGAAGCAGAATTAGCGTTGTTGGAAGCTCAGACTTTGCGGAAAAAACTCAACTCTATAGCCACCAAAAAAACTGACAAAGGTTTGATGATGACATTGGGAGATTTTGTCTTTGATTCGGGTCGGTCATCCATTAAAAAAGAAGCCAGCAAAAACTTTTCAAAAGTGGTGGACTTTATCAATACTTATCCCAAAAAGAAAGTTCGTATCGAAGGTCACACCGATTCATCGGGTTCAAAATCCTTGAATCTGAAATTATCACAAAAAAGAGCCGATGCCGTCAAAGCCTTATTGGTACAAAATGGCATTGATGCCAAACGTATCGAAACGGTTGGGCTTGGTGAAGATTTTCCAGTAGCGAAAAATTCGACCAAGGCAGGAAAAGCCAAAAACAGGCGTGTCGAAATAATAATTCTGAAATAAAATAAAGAGAAAAATATGAAAATTGTTAATTCGGTACTCGAATTAATTGGCAACACGCCAATGCTTAAAGTCAATCGCTTAGACACAGGTTTGTGCGAGTTGTATTTGAAATTAGAAAACCAAAATCCTGGAGGTTCGATTAAGGACAGAATAGGGCTTTCTATGGTTGAGGCGGCGGAAAAACGCGGCGAACTCAAACCAGGAGCCACACTGGTCGAAGGCACAGCAGGCAATACAGGTATCGGTTTGGCGTTGGTTGCGGCACAAAAAGGCTACCAATTGATACTGGTCATTCCTGACAAGATGAGCAAAGAAAAAATCTTTAACCTCAAAGCAATGGGAGCAGAAATTGTATTAACCCGCTCTGATGTTGCCAAAGGTCACCCGCAATATTACCAAGATTTAGCTAAGACTATCGCAGCTCAAACACCAAACAGTTATTTTATTAATCAATTTGGCAATCCAGACAACCCTCAAGCTCATATTGATACCACCATGCCAGAAATTATGCAACAGATGGATAATGATTTGGATGCTATCGTCTTTGGCGTGGGTTCCAGTGGCACCATGAGTGGGATGGCGGCGTATTTAAAAGAAAAAAAACCATCGGTAGAAATGATATTAGCAGATCCTATTGGTAGTATTCTTGCCGAATACATAAACGAAAAGAATTTAAGCGACAAAAGTGGCTCGTGGAAAGTCGAAGGCATTGGCGAAGATTTTTTGCCAAGCATTTCTGATTTTTCCCTTGTGACCAAGGCTTTTGCTGTTTCCGATAAAGAAAGTTTTGAAGCGGGCAGGGAATTGCTTGCCAAAGAGGGCGTTTTAGGCGGTTCATCAACGGGCACAATCATGACTGCTGCGTTAAAATATTGCCAACAACAGACCGCAAAAAAACGAGTGGTTGCTCTGGTGCCAGATACAGGCAATAAATATTTGTCGAAAATGTACAATGATTATTGGATGATGGACAATGGTTTTATTGAGGTTGAACAATACGGTGATTTACGCGATTTAATTTCACGTCCTTACCAAAGCAATGATTTAATCGTCATGCGTCCACAAGAAACCCTTGCAACAGTTTATCAACGTATGAAATTATACGATGTTTCGCAATTGCCAATTGTGGAAGATGATGAAATTGTTGGTATTATCGATGAAAGTGATGTCATGATGTATGTCTATGATGACAACAGTAAATTTGAAGACGAAGTGGCAAAAGCCATGACCAAAAACCTCGAATTTATGCCCGTTACCAGCCCATTGGCGAAATTATTGCCTGTTTTTGATCAAGGTCGTATTGCTATTGTTAAAGATGACGATGGCACATTTTTAGGGTTGATTACACGTATTGATTTGCTAAATTATCTCAGAAGAAGAGATAATAATCAGTAACTTCTTATCAAAAACTGGATGGTTCGGTGCTTATCGTGTTAATATACAATTTTCACAATTTATTTTGACAAGGAGCATGACTATGCGATTAATATTCCTCTTTTTGGTTCTGTGCCAATCGGTTCAAGCCTTACAAACCATCAGCAAGATTTCAGACAAAGAATTTCCAACTATTTATCATGAGACCTCTGCTGTCCTGAATGGTCGTTTGTTTTTTTTAGATAATAACCAACAACTTTGGATAACAAATGGCTTCGCTAGCAGCACGCAATTGTTGCAACTTAAGCAACAAGCAGTGCAGGTTGCCGCAAAGGCTTTATTTCAAGTGGGTGACTTTATTGTTTTTATCAATGCGGCGGATAAGATGTTGTGGCGAACAGATGGTAGCAGTTTTCAAGTTTTATCCTCGCAGCAGGTTTATGAGGCAGGAGGGTCTAACCAAATTAGAAAAATCGGGGATTTTGTTGTCGTACGAGCAGTGAATGACAACAGCTTAATCCTAACCGACGGAAACACAACCTCGCAGTTAAGTTTAGGTGATGTCAGCGTTGCCAATTTTGATTCCTTATGTGTGTTTGATAAGTTGCATGTGGCGGTAGTTTTAGATGGACAAAATATTTATGACATTCAAGAAAATAGCGTGTCAGAAATAACGACCACATTATTTGGTGGTGTGGGAGAGGCGTACTTTTTTAGATTAAAACTCACCCAAGGGAACCGTTGCTTTTACCAATACGAAAAAAATGAGGGAGAACTACGCATCACGAACTTCTTTATTTATTCAGATAATAAAAAACTGAATATTATTCAAGGTGCAGATGCCAATGTCGTTGGCTGGCAAGATATGGCATTGTTGGATGATGAAGTCATTTTGTTACCAAGAGTATTAGATGTGACACAAGGGAAAAATCTTTATCGTTTAGCCGCCAATTCCGTTTCGGCACAAAAGATTGATGCCATTGAGTTGAGTTCTTTCGAGGTCGCAGAGATGGGTGCGACTAAAAACAATCTGTATGTGCATCTTACTCCGATTGTTGATTTTGGAGCGCCTGTGCCTTTTATGCTGAGAGTTTATGACGATAATTTAGAGTCTTATCTTGACTACGGTGGAAGTTTTCCTGCTGTTATAGCAAGAAGTTCGGGAGATGTTATGTGGTTTGATAGTTCGGTTGATGAACTTGTTTTTTTATCTGGTGCTACAGTAACAACACCATCCAAACAACTCAGAATGCCACAAGCTAACATCAGTTCGGTCGTGGGCGATGATGATGCGATTTATATTTTTGCCGATGACCGTAATAGTAGTCTTGCCAGCGGGAAAGCACTCTATAAAATTAGCAATACCATGACAGTTTCCAGTCAACTTAATGGTTTGTGGTATGACAATCAATGGCAATACCAAGGTTTATCTCTGCACACAGGTATCCGTGAAGATAATTCGGTGTATTTATTTATCAGTTTTTATATTTTTAAAGATGGTGAGCCTTTTTGGTTGGCAGGCAGTGCCGATTTAGACTTGGGTCAAGGCTCGATACAAATTCATTTGGACGAATTTAAAGGCGAATCCTTTTTGCCCAATAGCACAGGCACAAACCCAGAGCTTATTCCTTACGGTAAACTCACCTTAAGTCCAACAGGCTGTAACAGCATGAATGCCTTGTTAGAAGTAACAGATGAAGAGCCTGTCAGTTTGGTGTTAAGAAGAATAGGCGATAAAACCTACAAAAATATTTGTTTCGATTAAAACTGCTGATATAGAATAGCCAAACTTGATGGAAATCATTGGTTCAGATAATGATATTTGTTACAATGTCAGCGTTTGAAAACATGTAGAAATAATAATTATGACAACAATTGCATTTATTGGCTTAGGCAACATGGGCGGGCCCATGGCAGAAAATTTAATCAAAGCAGGGCATAAACTCACCGTTTATGACTTAAATAAGGACGCGGTGGCTAAAGTTGTCAAGGCTGGAGCAAAAAAAGCAGATTCGGCTATTTCGGCTCTGACTAATGCAAAAGTCATTATTTCTATGTTGCCAAATGGCTCGATTGTGAAATCTTTATTTACTGGAAAAAAGGGCTTAATCAACCATTTGGCAGATGATGTGTTGGTCATTGATTCTTCAACTATTGCAGCAGATGACGCCAGATTTGTTGCTCAAGCTTGTAAAGCGAAGAATATCAGCATGGTCGATGCACCCGTATCAGGCGGCACAGCCGCAGCCATTGCTGGAAGCTTAACCTTTATTTGTGGTGGCGAAGCACAAGATTACCAAAAAGCCAAGCCAATCTTGCAAGCCATGGGCAAGAATATTTTCCATGCAGGAGCCTCAGGAGCTGGACAGGTGGCAAAAATTTGCAACAATATGCTATTGGCTATCCACATGATTGGCACTGCTGAGGCATTAAACATGGGCACACGTCAGGGGCTGGATGCGAAAGTTCTTTCGGAAATCATGAAAGCCTCATCAGGCAATAACTGGTCTTTACAAGTTTATAATCCTTATCCAGACGTGATGGCAAATGTACCATCAAGCCATGATTATAATGGTGGTTTTATGGTTAATCTTATGAGCAAAGATTTGGGTCTGGCACAAGAACTCGCCAGCAAATCCCACAGCCCGATTCCACTAGGAGCGGCCGCAGGTCAGTTGTATGAGCTGCATAAATACAATGGAGCGGGTCTGAAAGATTTTTCCAGCATTTTACAAATGTTGCAAGAAAAAGTAGAATAGTCCAGGCTTAACCCGAATATTTCATAACAGAATGGAATTTATGGACAAAATAGCAAAATAGG
>CAZQMH010000081.1:0-11256 GCA_964594435.1 uncultured Alcanivoracaceae bacterium | reverse complement strand
AGTCTTTGCTTGGTTTTAAGAAGACGTTCATCCCAAATTCGTGCCCATTGTTCATCTGGTATTCTACCATGATTGAGTAATTGTTGGGTATCCGCCTTTTTTAAAAGGTGTTTTTTATCCCAGCTCACCGCTGTTGGTCTTTTGTAATTTTCCAAATTTTTATAGGCTTTTTTAATTGCAACAGTGACATCTTGTGGTCTTACAGCGAGTGTCCACTCTAACAATTTCCACGAAAATTCAGCATGCGAGCGTTCTTCTAAGGCGATTTGTTTTAACACATTTTTCGTGACTCTTTCTTTACAAACCAAAGCACAGGCTGCTGCGACATCGGCATTATAATCTTCGAGCTGGCAGCCGTCTTCTAAACTTTCCTTGGCAAGCACTAACAGAGCATCTTCTTTTAAGTCTAAACCTCCTTTAAGTAAAAAAGGCATGGGTTTTATCGTCTTCGACTGCCCAGAATTGGCGTAACCTTGGGCCAAAGCAAAACACAATTGTGTGTGTTCGATTTCCTCTATCGCCGCTCGGTGTGACCATTCGACCAAGTCAGCAGGAGCACCCACCGCAACCAACATCCATGATATTCGTGAAAAAGCTGGAACCGATGCATGTTCTTTTTTTGCATCATGCAGCCACAAAGCTTCCAAAACATCACGTGTATTTTTATCCAAACCTGCCACATCAGGTTTTTCACCACGAGTCCAGTCATTACCATTGGATAATTCCGCATGAACTTGTTTGCCCTTGACTCTTAATGGTCGGCCCCATGAACCACCGCTTGCAACAATAAGAATAATACCAATGATGTACATGGCTCCCATCACAACGATGCTTACTAATGACCACATAAACCCTTTTGCAATAGCACCCGTTATTTTTGAGCTATTGCTCTTTTCTTTCTTTTCTTTCTCTTCTTCTGGCATTATAAAAACCTATTTAAATATGCTACTATAGCACGTACTTATTACATTTTCTATTTATCAAATCATTCTGTTTTACTTTCGGCTGGAATCACTGTTTTATTATTTAAGCAAAACAGCCAAACAAGTAAATGGACTCAAATAGTGTCAGGATTGATTATAAAGAACACAAAGCCACAACCGTGCAACAAGTTGACTTAATCACGAATGAAAGAGCAATGCTATTTGAACTGCCTGTAGAACAAGCCAGATACCCTTTTCAAGATACTGCACCAATGCAGGTTAAGAACCTTATGTTTTTAAGCAAGCACAATTTACTGGCAATCCATGTTACAGCTAGCTCAGGCGGCAATAATAACGATAAGTTGCAATTATTTGATTGCAAAGATAAGAACATTATTTACCAAACCGAATACAAAAAACACACTGATTTACATTTTATAACCAATGAAAATGCTACAATTTTAGGCATTTCCTACCCAAAAAGATTTAATAAACATGTTTTAGAAAATTTTAGTATCTTGAAAACTCAGAACTAAAACACCCAAATCCGAACTAATCTATTGAAATATATCATAAATACACCTATTTGGTTACATCTTTTCTCACAGTTTTGACAACGAAAAATCATTAATCCCCAATAGGAAGGTGAGCTAGTCAGGCGTCAATATCAGGTATCAACATACTTTCATAACGTGTGATGCTGTCTTTTAATCTTAACTTGTGCTTTTTTAGACGCTTTATTCTTAACTGATCTGGGTGGTTGGATGCTACCATATCATGGATGAGCTCATCCAAGTCACGGTGTTCGCTACGAACTTCCAAAAGCTTTAGTTCTATGTCTTTTCTATTAAACTCTTTCACATTTCTGTTTACATATCTAATTTGAGTCCTACAATATACCATCTTTAAGTAATTTTTCAATAACTGATACGTGATTTGGGCGTGAACAAAATTCAAAACAAACTAAAAAGGCTGACAGGCAAAGCCATTGCTGATTTCAACATGATTGAAGACGGTGATAAATTGATGGTTTGCTTGTCTGGTGGAAAAGATTCTTATGTCATGCTGGATATGCTTTTAATGTTGCAGAAAAAAGCCCCCATTGATTTTAGCCTTCTTGCGGTTAATTTAGACCAAAAACAACCTGGCTTTCCTGAGTATATTTTACCTGAATATTTGTCCAATTTGGGGGTTGATTACCATATTATTGAACAAGACACTTATAGCATTGTGAAAAAAATCATCCCCGAGGGCAAAACAACCTGTGGTTTATGTTCTCGTTTGCGACGTGGTATTCTTTACGCCTTTGCAAGTGAGCATCAATGCAATAAAATAGCTCTAGGTCATCACCGTGATGATCGGGTGGAAACACTTTTTTTGAATATGTTTTTTGGTAGCACTCTAAAATCCATGCCGCCAAAGTTGTTTTCTGATGATGGGCAGCACACGGTTATTCGTCCGTTATCCTATTGTGCGGAAGCTGATATTATCCGTTATGCCGAAGCAAAGGATTTCCCAATTATTCCTTGCAACCTATGTGGTTCACAAGACAATATGCAACGCCAAGCCATAAAAATGATGCTTAGCAATTGGGAAAAAATCAACCCTGGAAGAATTGAGAACATCGCTCGTTCCTTGAGCCATGTTGTGCCTTCGCATCTGGCAGATACTAAGCTGTTTGCATTTGCAAAGGCTGCTCATCCAGCAGAATATCAAGATATGTCTTAGGTTGCGGTCTGTTGCGAAAACTCTGTGTTTCATCTAAATAAACAATTTTACTTTTTTTATTAATAACGATCACGGTCGGATACACCGTGTCGGCATCATAACCCATCATACCCATGCCCATAGGCACGCCATTGTTGTGATTAATACCCAGCAATGTTGCTGCCTGATTATCTTTATCGGTTAAAAAGATAAAAGGCACATTAAAGCGTTGTGCCCGGGTTTCTGTAATTTTTTCAGCTTGGGGCGTAATGAGTACAATTTTGATGCCGCTGTTGACCAACTCTCGGTATTTTTGGGCGAGTTCTTTTATCTGTGCCATGCAAAATGGGCACCAATTACCTCGATAAAATATGATAACAGTGGAAAAGCCTTTAAAAGAAGTCGAAGGAACCTCAATATCGTTTTTGTACGCCACAAAATTAGGAATTTTCTTACCAACCGCTAATGTGTCTTGCGGCCTTCTTTGCAAGGCTGAATACCAAAAAACATAAAGCATGTGCATCATAAAACCAATTTCTGCCAAAATAAGGGCAATAAAATTTTGTTTACCCGAAGACATGATGTTTGGGAAAGCAAACAACACCAGTGCTGCCGCCAACCCCATGATAACCGCCGATGAATGGACGGGTAACACTTTATGAGTGCGTGGTGATGATTTGAAAATCATGGTTTTCATCAAAAACATGAGCAAAGGCATAGCCGTCATGATGGCGGCTAGCCATGCGAAATCGATTGGTTTTTTTAGCATGTTATAGAGTGAATAACCAATGATAAACATCAGTACCATCGGTAACATTAACATGTACATTGCTTTAAGTTTGTTGTTCATTTTTCTTATCTCCTAAATGTTGAGTACATTTAGTAGAACAGTTAAAACAATAAATCTTTCAAAAATACCCAAACACCGATACAGAAACGCGATGAGAGTACCGCCCCTTATTACGTGCTATATTTTTGCTTTTCCTATTGATATTTCGGATTTAATCTGTGAAAAATTCTTGGTCGAAACTAATTTCGATAGCTTTTGTTGAACCTTGCGGTACAACTTCAAGTTTAAATTTAATGCTTTCTCTGCTGCTGACAGGGAAAGTTGAAATATAATAAATCGCCCCATCATTTTCAGCAATTTTCTTCAACTCAACTGATTTTTTTTGCCCATAAAAATTTCGTGCATCAACCTTTATCATTGCCTCAACTGGCGTGGATAATTTATCACCATTTAGCTTGAGCACAGCGATATTGATGAAACCACGAGTTTTCGAACGTGGAATGTGGTAATTTTTTGCAATTTCAGGCGACAAAAAACTACTGGACAAAGCGTTGTAATGCACTTCATAACCATTCTCTGTTTTTGAGTTTTCGGTAAAACCAAGCGAATAAAACATCAAAAAAGACACAACTATTGCTAATTTACGCATATTTTTCTCCAAAAAAAGTATTCAATCAATAGACATGATAACACAGAATTATCTTTCACCCAAATTATTGCTTTCACATGCAAAGCTAAGACAGACCACCAAACCACCTGTTTCACTGTTTTTTGCATGGACCTTGGCATTGTTTTGTTTGGCTAATTTTTGCACGATGGATAAACCCAAGCCAGAACCTTTTTTATTATGGCGATTATGTGTCTTAAAAAATGGTTCAAATAAATTTTCCAAATCCTCCTTTGCGACGCCATTACCAGCATCTTTGACACAAATATTAAAGCTGTTATCTTGTTGTTGGATAGTGACGATGATTGGTTCTTTGCCGTAAATATAAGCATTTTCATACAAATTTGATAATATCCTTTTGCAACTTAAAGGCTTGAGCTTATGGATTATCTTTGTTTGTGGTTGCTGTAAGATAATTTCAGCCTTTAACTGGTGCTTTTTAAAATCAAGAATGCTTTGATTTACCATGGTTTCTACATTTATTTCTTCACATTCTTCCATGCTTCCGAGTCGAACAAAGTTAATAAAATCCTCTATAATCGCATCCATCTCTTGTATTTCTTGAACCATATCCTGTTGCATCGCCTCATCGCTGAGAAATTCAGTTTGTAATCGTAATCGAGCTAACGGCGTTCTTAAATCATGCGAAACGCCAGCTAAGAATAATTCTTTTTCCTTATTTGATTTGTGAATTTTTTCTGCCGAATTTTTTACCAGTTTCGCTATCGCTTGCACTTCTGTCGTGCCAGAGAGAGTAATATCTGTACTGTGTTCTTGGTTGTTAATAATTGAAGTTGCCATTTCGGCTAATTTCTTAAAAGGTTTAAGCATGTAGCGGCTAAAAAAATAGGCTGCCAGCAAACTCAACAGCAACAAAGAAACTAAAAGCACCGATAAAAATGTTGTGACTTGAGCAACAAAGGGTTGAAAAGAAAAGCCCAACCAATAATCGCTGTGCCATTGTGGTTTTATCCAGATTTTAGAATTTTCAGCCTCTGCTTGCGACAACACTTGGCTGAATTTTTGCTTATGTAATTGTGTTGCTAAAATACGGTAAAATTTTAAATTGGGAATTTTTTGGGCATTGGGGCTTTGGGCAAGGCTTATTTTCTTGCTTAAACCTAAATTAGCAATGATTTTTTGGGCTTGCTGTTGGTTTTTGTTTTCTAGCAAGACACGTAAAGTTGCCAGTTGCATGTTCAATAACGAAGACATTTGTGCGGCTGAAGGTGAGATTGTCAAAGCACGAAGTGTGGCAATGATAATAATAAAGTTCAGTAATAACAAGGCTCCAAACAACAAGGTAAGTTGGGCATAGGTTGATTTAGGTTTCATTTTTTTCTTCTGTTTCTCCTATCTCTCCCACAAATTCATAACCCACACCCCAAATTGTTTTAATAATTTCAGGCTTTGAGGCATCCTCCTCAACAATCTTGCGTAAGCGTGAGACCAGCACGTCAATACTGCGATCAAAAATATTAAACTCTTTGGCATGTAACAATCGCATGAGCTTATCCCGTGACAAGGGAATTGACTTGTTTTCGACAAAAATACGCAACAAATCGTATTCACCTGATGTCAACGAAATAGTCGTCTTATCGTATTGTAAGTGGCGCTTAACCAAGTTGAAGCTATATTTACCAACTTGGCAACATTTCAGCTTTGTAGTATTATTGGCTGATGACAAATTGGGTCTGCGTAAAATAGCTTTTATACGAGCCACCAATTCCCGCGGGTTAAATGGCTTTGATAAATAATCATCCGCACCAACTTCCAAACCCAAAATCTTATCTATATCTTCACCTCGTGCTGATAACATGATAATCGGCAATGTGTTATTCATCGCACGTAACCTTTTACAAAAATCCAAACCATTTTCACCTGGCATCATCATATCCAACACCATAATATCAAATGTATTATTTTTTAATGCCATTTCTGCCATTTTTGCATTTTCAGCTGTTTTAACCTCAAATGATTGTTCCACAAGATACTTTTTAAGTAAATTGCGAAGCTTCAAATCATCATCGACCAATAATATTGTAATCATCTTAATCATTGCCACATTGTACCAAATATATACGTCATATTGTGATTATTACATTTTGTTACAGTTTTGTAATAAGTAGCTTACAACTATTTGCCACAATGGGCACACTTAAATTAACAAGAGAAATATTATGCAACACAAATTACACACTCAACATTCAAAATCATTAGTGCTCAACTGCTTTATTATGCTCGTTTGTTCACTCTTTATGCTAAATTCCGCAACTGCTAAAGGTCGATTTAAAGCCAAAGGTGTGACGACAAATGCCGCAGGTGGCATAACTTCGGCTCGTGCATCAGCTGCCAGCGGTCAAAATGGCAACGGTTATATGCGGACACGCGGCAGCACCACTAATGGACAAGGACAAGTGAGCGGCGGCGGTAGCACAGTCGTGAAAGGTCAAAATGGAGCAGGTGGTCGAGCAGGACATTACCATGCAGATAACCAAGGCAATGTCAATTATTCAGGTGCCGCTGCTGCTAGTGGTGCCAATGGTCAAGCGGCAACAAAAGGTGGTTTTAGCCGAGATGCCAACGGCAATATTCGTGGCTCACGTTCAAGCACCGCAACAGCAAACAATGGTAGCAGTTATTATGGCAACACCACCTATGATAATAACGGTGTCAGTCATACCCAAGTTTGTTACAACGCAAACGGTCAAGAAATCAGCTGCCCAACAAAAAATTAAAAACAGGAGATAAATCATGAAAATCAAAACATTACTATTCACCCTACTGTGCATAACCAGTTTTTTTATCAACACTGAGGCAACAGCCAAAGGCTTACAATTTGTTAGGCTTAACAACTTATTAAATGATGTAGCCACCTTGTCCGAGCAATTTAATCTTAGCAATGAACAAAAAATAGAAATAAAATCTGTGTTACTGGATTATTTGCCAAAAATTGCCTTAAATGCCAACAGCATGTTAAATAATCGACAAGATTTACTATCCAAAACCATCAAAACGGATGATTTAGATGAAGAGCTTGTCACCGAAATAGCCCGCAAGCAAGGCACATTATTGACCACTATAATCATTCAAAAAGAGCACATGAAAAAAGAAATGCGTCTTATTTTAACCGCCGAACAAAAAGAATTTGTTGATGCTCTTATTGATACCATTATTCACTATCGTTTGAACCAAAGTTAGATTTTTTCATTACCTCGGGTACAGCAACTGGTAAATTTACCTCTCTTCCAATACTCAGTTGCTGTATTTTTTAAAATAAACTCGCCAATTTATGAAAACTTAATGTTTATCTTGCTAAACTAAAGCTGTTTTCAACCCAAATCCAAAATGAAAAGATTATTACTTATCAGTTCGCTCTTTATGCTCCACGCAACACATGCCCAAGATGAAATATTTTTTGGTAAATTTGAAGATTATTTTGTCGGCCCTTTAGGCTGCGTTGATAATTGTTTGGTTACCGAAAACACAGACTTTTCCCTGCACTGGTCTGCCAGCAATGCCAGCCAATGCACCATCACCAATATCCCCGTCAATCCACTTCCCACACAAGGCCCATATCTGGTAAGTGGTGGCATTGCCCAAACAACCAGCTACACCATAAACTGCCCGACTGCTGCCTACAATGAGCATCATTACAAATTCCTCAAGCAAGACACTTTTAGCCTTATTTTGCCAAGTGAGCAAAAACTATTATTGCGTGTATTTGATGAGGAGACCTTAATAATCAATCTGAGCCAAGCTGAAAATCCAGGGCAATACCATGCCCCAAAAGAGCAAAAATTACAGCAATACGACAAACATCTGTGGTATACACAATTATACGTGCCAAAAAATTTCGATTATCAGCAGAACTTGGGTGAAGTTAATTTAAAAAATATTAAAAGCAGCCTTCACTACGACAAAATTTGGTTTTTTATAAGTGAACAAGACCCAAGAAAGACCAGCGTTGATTATGCTTATGATGGCGGATTATGCGATTCTCTGGCACACAAACCCGCAATAAACCTCGTCAGCACCGCCATGATTGATACAAACTTTCAGCAAGAATGTGTAATAGAAGCCAATAAAGAATATTTTATTACTAAGATTTATCTCTCAAATACGCCGTAAAATTTAACACCTGACTTCGAGTCATAAGTGCAACATCTTTGATTTTCCAGATGCCTATAAAGATTTAGGTATTATACCAAACATTTTTTTGTCCTATTTTACTTTTAATATCGTGATATATAAATAAGGAAACAATAAACTCCCAATAAATGATTACAAGGGGTGAATGAATTGGAAAAAGATTGTGAAATCTCTTTATTATTCAGCTCTACCGTTGGTGAGAAGTTTCCTAAAATAATAATCAAAAAATATCTACACAATCAACAACCATTGAGGATAAAACTATGAAAACAAAACTTATGATAAGATTTTTATTGTCCACCCTATTCATTTCTGCAACTCTAAATGCACAAAATTTGCTATCAAATAAATCATTTGATACTGATATCAGCTCGTGGGATATAAATTCAACAAATGCCCATTGGATAAATAATGATGGAGCGGCTACCTCAGGTAATGGCAGTGTTCAATTTGGCAGCAATTCGAATAATAATAGTTCTATCTCTATTCAATCAGAATTAGTTAATGTTACCGAAGGCTATCATTATATTCTAGGTGTTTCTTACAAACGACCAACCCCAAGTCTAGTTGAAACGGGATATATCTCTATTTATTGGTATGATGCGAATGATTCATTTTTAGGTGAATACCCACATTATGGAGCAAGACCTCCTTTCTTTATTTCAGCTTCTGATATTTGGGAAAATGAAATAAGTGAATGGGATAATATAATAGCAGGGGCAGTAAAGGCAAAAGTTGTCCTATGGGTTAATCTTCTCAGTAGCGGTACAAACCTGTCATCACTGCGGTTTGACGATGTAATCTTTTACCAAGATACTGTTTTTAAAAGTTCATTTGAATAAAGTCTCAAATCTTTCAAGAAGCAATGGCATGATATTTTGACGCCAAAATTTAGGGTCTATCATGCCACTTGACATGCCACCGTGCTTGAATTTCTCTATTTTGAAAAAACGTTCCTCATCCATAGTATGCTGGGTTAAATAATAAAATGTCTTTTGGATTTTTGTTATAAATTCATCGGTATTATCTGGCAAGGGTTGAAGTTGCAGATAATCCGCCATACTTTGCCACAAAAAAGGGTCTCCTCGCAGTCCCCAACTGCTAGGTTTTTTCGCAAATAGTGGTGCAAATGATTTATCCATAGCTTTTGCTCTTAAATAGCATTAAAATATTTCACATATTAACATAAAAACAGAGTAAAAATCATGTCATCGGAAATTAGAAAGCTTCAACCAACGGCTTTATGGAATTATTTTGCTGATATAAATGCCATCCCACGGCCTTCAAAAAAGGAAGAAAAACTCAAACAACATCTCTTAAAATTTGCTAAAAATCATGCTATTGAAGCCTTAATTGATCCCATTGGCAATGTCATTATGCGAAAACCAGCGAGCAAAGGCATGGAAAATCGTAAGGCTGTGGTTTTGCAATCTCACTTAGATATGGTGTGCCAAAAAAATAACGATACGGTGTTTGATTTTGCCACTGACGGCATTGAAATGATGATTGAAGGCGATTGGGTCACGGCTAATGGCACCACACTTGGTGCGGATAATGGGCTTGGCGTGGCTGCAATTTTAGCTATTTTTGCTGCCGATGATATTTCACACCCTGCACTGGAGGCCTTATTAACCATTGATGAAGAAACGGGCATGACTGGTGCCATTGGCTTGCAGGCGGGTTATTTGCATGGCGATATTTTACTCAATCTTGATACCGAAGACGATGATGAAATCGCTATTGGTTGTGCTGGCGGCATTGATATTACTGCGGAAAAATCTTATGAAAAAACAGCTATTTCTGCTCAAAATGCCTACGAAATTTCGGTTAAAGGTTTACGTGGCGGTCACAGCGGCATGGATATTCACAAAGGATATGGAAACGCCAATAAACTGATGAATCGTATTCTTTATGCTTTAAAAGATGAGTTGTCAATTGCTGAAATTGATGGTGGTTCTTTGCGAAATGCCATCCCTCGTGAAAGCAATGCTCTTATCATCAGCGATACACCGCAAAAACTTGAGCCACTATTTGATGCCATTGCTAGTGATATAAAAAAAGAGTACAAAACAATTGAACCAAACCTCAGCCTGTCGCTTTCTGAGGCAGAAAACCCTTCGCATTGCATGAACAAAAGAGAGCAAGATGGGCTTTTAAAAACAATTTACAGCCTTAGCAATGGTGTTTATCGCATGAGTCCTGATATGGAAGATTTGGTTGAGACTTCTAACAATCTTGCACGTGTTGTGGTCAAAGATGGTCACATTAAAATTTTATGCTTGACCCGAAGTGCGACAGAATCTGGCAAAACAGATTTATCTAACGGACTGAAATCCACTTTAGAATTGGGTGGTTTTAACGTAACATTGGATGGAGCTTATCCCGGCTGGAAACCCAATAAGGATTCAGCTATTTTAAAAGTATTAAGCGAATTATACGTTAAACTCTACAACGAAAAACCTAAAATAATCGCCTACCATGCGGGTTTGGAATGTGGAATTTTGGGTACCAATTATCCCGATATGGACATGATTTCATTTGGTCCAACCATCAAAAGGGCACACTCACCTGATGAGAAGGCCAGCATCTCATCGACACAAAAGTTTTGGAAATTTTTATTAGAAGTCTTAAAAACAATTCCATCAAAAGATTGATTTTTGTAGTTGCTCACTCCGTCATTCCTGCGTAGGATCTACCTTTCTTTTTTCCTAATCCTCTCAATGTTACTCACTCCGTCATTCCTGCGCAGGCAGGAATCTACAACCCAAATGACGGCAGCTGTGAATCCTTACGATTTTTTACCAAATAGTTGAACCTAAGTCATTTCAATAGCTGGCAAATGTGGATAAGGATTCTTGATTTCGTGATTTTTCTCGCTATGGTAAGTCGAAACGACGGCATTTTTGCTCACGTTTGTTTGGTTTCGACCTGCCGCATGGAACAATGCCGCATGGAAAAAGAGCAAGTCACCTTTTTGTAAGTTCTCTTTGTTTACTGGCATGCCTTTTTTAGACTGT
>CAZQMH010000080.1:0-11503 GCA_964594435.1 uncultured Alcanivoracaceae bacterium | reverse complement strand
CGCATGAAAGCCATCCATTTAATTGGAATTGGCGGTAGCGGCATGAGTGGTATTGCCGAAGTTTTGCACAATCTTGGCTTTCTGGTATCGGGTTCTGACATTAACAATAGCGAAGTTGTGCAGCGATTAACCAACATGGGAATCTCCGTCATTATTGGGCACCATGCCGACAATTGCAAAACGGCAAATGTTGTGGTCGTGTCATCCGCTATAAAAAAAGACAACCCCGAGTTGGTTGCTGCCATGCAACAGAAAAAGGCGATTTTATCACGGGCAGAAATGTTGGCTGAACTGATGCGATTTAAAATTGGCATCGCCGTAGCAGGCACACACGGCAAAACCACCACCACATCATTAATCGCCAGTGTTTTAGCCGCAGGCGAACTGGATCCAACCTTTGTCATTGGTGGTTTGCTCAATTCGGCGGGAACCAATGCCGCACTGGGAGACAGTGAATATTTAGTGGCTGAGGCAGATGAAAGCGATGGTTCGTTCCAATTATTGCAACCAGTTATTGCCGTTGTCACCAATATTGATGCCGATCACATGCAAACTTTTGGCGGTGATTTTTCGCGATTAAAACAAGCATTTAATAACTTTTTGCACCATTTGCCTTTCTATGGTGTTGCGGTTTTATGTATTGATGATAAAAACGTGCGAGAATTAGCCAATCAACTGGTTCGACCAATGCTCACCTACGGCTTGTGCCATGATGCCATGATTCATGCCAAAAATATTCGCCATGACAAACAAAACATGCTTTTTGATGTGGTTCATAACAAACAAGAAATTGCACAAGATGTCGAGATTAATTTACCTGGACTGCACAATGTGCAAAACGCTCTGGCGGCGATAGCCATAGGGCTAGAACTTGGCATAGAAATCTCAGCCATCAAGCACGGTTTAAAAGAATTTGCCGGTATTGGTCGACGATTTAATCTCTACAAAAATCTTAAATCCAAAGCAGGGCACTTCACGCTGGTTGACGATTATGCCCATCATCCAACCGAATTAAAAGCCGCCATTGATGCCTGCCGTGGTGGCTGGAAAGACAAACGCTTACTGGTGGTGTTCCAACCACACAGGCACACACGAACGCATGACCTATTTGATGAATTCGCCGAATGTTTAAATCAATCAGATGCCTTAGTGATTACCGATGTTTATGCCGCAGGCGAAGAACCAATTTCAGGCTACAGTGCGGCTGATTTGTGTCGCAGTATTCGCACACGAGGCAAAATTGACCCCATCTATGTTGCCAATATTGCAACCTTAACACAAGATTTGCACACCATTATTGCTGATGGTGACTTGGTTTTGATGGTTGGAGCAGGCAGTATTGGGCAAGTCAGCCAATACCTGATTAAAAATAAAGGACTTGATTTTGGCATTCAGGAAGGTGAATCATGAAAATAGCCGTTATTATGGGTGGAACCTCCGCCGAACGTGAAGTTTCATTACGTTCAGGACAAGCCGTGTGCCATGCGTTAACAAACCTCGGACATCAAGTGCAAGCGATTGATGGTGTGCCACAATTACTCGGTGCAAAAGTCAATCAATTTGATACCGTTTTTAACATCTTACATGGCGAAGCTGGCGAGAATGGTGAACTGGCAGGATTGCTCTCAAGCATGAAAGTTAATTACACGGGCTGTGATGTCAATGGTGCGGTTTTAAGCTGGAACAAAGATGTTGCCAAAAAACTGGTGGCATCTGCTGGCTTAAAAACGCCCCAAGCACAATTATTAACCACAAGCTCGCAATTGCACATAAAAAACAGAGGCCCATGGATAGTCAAACCAACCAAAGAAGGTTCAAGCGTGGGCTTGTATTTTGCCAAAACTCAAGCCGAACTGAAAAAATCCGTTGCCTTAGCATTGGCTGATGTTGATTCAATCTTGGTCGAAACATTTATTCAAGGCACCGAATGCACGGTTGCTATTATTGGCAAAAAAGTCTTGCCCGTCGTACGCATCAAACCCGCTGTCGGTTTGTACGATTACCAAGCCAAATACCAAAGCGAAACCACCCAATACTTTTGCCCCAGCGGATTTGATGAACCGCTGGAAAATGCCATAAAAAATGATGCGAAAATAGCCTTTGAAACGCTGAACTTAAAAGGCTGGGCTCGTATTGACTTTATTATCGACCGATTCAATAACCGCTGGTTTCTCGAAGCCAATACCACTCCAGGCATGACACAAACCAGTCTGGTACCCAAAGCCGCAGCCGCTGTTGGCTGGGATTTTGATACTCTGGTTGCAAAAATACTCGCCACCACCTCAACCACAGGAGCATCACATGTCTAAAGGCACAAAAATTTCCTTGTTATTGCTCTCTCTTACCGTCTTGGTTATGGCAGCATTGATGTCGGGGCTCATTCAATCAGATAATTGGAAGATTAAAAACATTGATATCCGAGCAGAATTTAAACGCGTCAGTTCAGAACAGTTAAGAATGATTGTTTTAAAACAACCAAACCGTTCATTTTTCAAAGTTGACGCCACCGCAATTCGACAAAAAATCAGCCAATTGCCATGGGTACAAAAAGTAACGGTCAACAAAAAATGGCCTAACACATTGTTGATTAAAGTGGTAGAACACCAAGCCGTTGCCATTTGGAACGATACCAAACTCATCAATGACAAGGGTGAGATATTTGAGGTCGATGGCTTTGATAATTTAGAAACACTGCCAAAAATATACGGCCAAGCAGAACATTCGGTAGAAATTTGGGACAAATTCCAAAGATTTAACAAAATTATCCAAACCATTGGCTATGACATGGTTGCCACCAAAGTCAGCCAAAGAGGTGGATGGGAATTACACCTATCCAACGGCATAGATGTTAATTTAGGTTCACAAAACCAAGATGCACGACTGGTACGTTTATCCGAAACTTGGGCTGCGTTAATCAACAAGATTAAAACCGAACCTTACTACGTTGATTTGCGTTACACCAATGGTTATGCACTAAAAAAACCAAAAAATGATGATTTTGAACAATTAATACAAAAAATAGAAACTGGAAATATTAATGGGTAAGAAAGTAGAAAATTCTTTGATTGTCGGACTCGATATTGGCACCTCTAAAATAGTTGCCATCGTTGGCGAACAACATAAAGATAATACTTTAGAAGTTGTCGGCATTGGCTCATCGCCATCACGTGGGCTCAAACGTGGCGTAGTTGTCGATATAGAATCCACCGTACAATCCATTAGACGAGCCATAGAAGAAGCCGAACTGATGGCAGGATGCGAGATACAATCGGTCTTTGCTGGTATTGCTGGTAGTCATATTCGCAGCATCAATTCTCACGGTATTGTCGCCATAAAAGACAAAGAAGTCACTGCCAATGATGTAGAAAAAGTGCTGGATGCAGCCAAAGCGGTTGCCATACCAGCAGATCAACGTGTTTTGCATGTGCTACCACAAGAATACGTGATAGATGGGCAAGATGGAATACGCCACCCTGTTGGCATGAGTGGTGTTCGCCTTGAAGCCCGCGTTCATCTGATAACTGGCTCTGATTCTGCCGCTCAAAACATCTCGAAATGTGTTGCCCGTTGTGGGCTAAACATTGACCAGTTAATCGTAGAACAATTGGCATCATCAGAGGCGGCACTGACCGAAGACGAAAAAGAATTAGGCATCTGTTTAGTTGACATCGGAGCAGGCACAACCGATATCGCCATATTTACGCATGGAGCCATACGCCATGCCTCAGCCATTCCCATCGCTGGCGACCAAGTCACCAACGATATTGCTGTTGCCATGCGTACCCCGACCCAATATGCTGAAGAAATCAAACTAAAATACGCCTGTGCATTACGGCAACTTGCCTCAGCAGAAGAAACAATTTCCGTGCCAAGTGTCGGAGCCAGAGCTCCAAGAAGATTAGCACGACAAACATTAGCAGAAGTGGTAGAGCCACGCTACGAAGAGCTCTTCACCCTTGTGCAAGCAGAATTACAACGCAGCGGTTATGCTGAACTCATCGCCGCAGGCATTGTACTCACAGGTGGCGCATCAAAAATGGAAGGAACAGTCGAATTGGCTGAAGAAATATTCCATCTACCTGTAAGAATTGGTACACCACAGAACATATCGGGATTAAAAGAAGTAGTCAACAATCCCGTGCATTCAACCGGTGTCGGATTGCTCCTGTATGGAAGCAAAAACGAACAAAGTGGTAACAACACCCAAGAAAGCCATCATTGGCTTGGGCGTTTTAAAAAATGGTTTTCTTCTGAATTTTGAAGAAACAAATAATAGTAAATAATTTTTAACTAAAACATTTTCGGAGGTAATAAAATGTTTGAAATAATGGAAAACGACAGCTGCGGAGCTGTAATCAAGGTCATCGGCTTAGGCGGCGGTGGAGGCAATACGGTAAAACAAATGGTCGAAGCTGATATTAACGGTGTCGAATTTATTTGTGCCAACACCGACGTTCAAGCTCTTGACAAAACCGAATGCAAAAGCATCATTCGCATTGGGCAAAATGTCACCAAAGGTCTAGGAGCAGGAGCCAATCCAGAAATTGGACGCCAAGCCGCATTAGAAGATCGAGAACGCATCAAAGAAGTCCTCACAGGAACTGACATGTTGTTTATCACCGCTGGCATGGGCGGTGGCACAGGCACTGGAGCCGCACCCGTTGTTGCCCAAATTGCCAAGGAGATGAATATACTGACCGTCGCCGTGGTCACCAAACCCTTTTCTTTTGAAGGCAAACGTCGCATGACGGTAGCCGAAAAAGGCATTGCCGAACTCAAAGAACACGTGGATTCCTTAATCACCATTCCAAACGAGAAGCTGTTAGCCCATTTTGACAAAGACACCAGTCTTTTAAATGCTTTCAAAGCCTCAAACGATGTTTTGCATGGTGCCGTACAAGGCATTTCAGATTTAATCACCTCACCAGGGCTGGTTAATGTCGATTTCGCCGATGTGAAAACAGTCATGAGCGAAATGGGCATGGCAATGATGGGCTCTGGTGTCGCACGTGGTGATGATCGAGCGGCTGTTGCCACCGAATTAGCGATAAATTCTCCCTTGTTGGAAGACATTGACATGCACGGAGCCAAAGGAATTTTGGTCAATATTACCGCTGGCATGGATTTGAGCTTATTTGAAACATCAGAAATCGGTGACCTCGTTGCTGAATACATATCCGACACCACCACGGTTGTCATCGGTACCGCCATAGATATGGAAATGGAAGGAGAAATACGGGTCACCGTGGTGGCAACAGGTTTAGGCGGCTCAGCAGAGAAAAAAGTCGAGCTGGTTAAACCAACGGTGCGAACAAATACCGATGAATTGCCCATTTCCCCGTCTTATGTTAAATCACGTCTCAGCAGCAGCAATAACACAGCCGCACAGCAAGCGACAACAACGCACCATGTGGATTTGACCAAAGGCATAGAAGAAAAAACACCACTGGTTGCCGATAAAGACCCAATGTTATCCGAAGATTATTTGGATATCCCTGCTTTTTTAAGAAACCAAGCTGATTGAACGCAAATCCCGACATAGGAAATCACAATGAGAGCACAATGCCTTAATGCACATCAAGTACTGGTACTCTTTATTGCGATTCACTCTTTAGATTTGGGTTGATAATAACAGCAAGTGTGACGGCTTAAACATTGTGACTTCACCTCCGAGGTCGCAATGTTTTTTTGTGTCTGTACTAACCCAAATCCCAGAAGTGTGGTAAAAATAAGACAGATTGTTGCATGAAAACAACCCGTATTTTGTAAAAGCGGAATTTTTGTGATAAAATTCGCACAACTTGAGTTGTTAACGTTCCAAAATACAAATAATGATAAAACAAAGAACCCTGAAAAATACGGTACGAGCCACAGGTGTGGGCATTCATACCGGAGAGAAAGTTTACATAACCCTAAAACCTGCTGCCGTTGATACTGGCATAGTGTTTAAGCGTACCGATTTCAAAAATCCAGTCGCTCTACCTGCCAAAGCCGATTTGGTTGGCGACACCAGTATGTCAACATCACTCATAAAAGATGGCGTCAAAGTTGCCACTGTAGAACACCTCATGGCAGCATTTTGTGGCATGGGCATTGACAACTGCATAGTCGAACTCAGTGCTTCAGAAGTTCCCATAATGGATGGCTCTGCTGGTCCTTTTGTGTTTTTAATACAATCAGCAGGCATTCAAGTACAACACAAAGCAAAAAAATTCATCAAAATCACCAAAACTGTTGAAGTCAGTCATGAAGACAAAATTGCCAGATTTACCCCGCACGATGGATTTAAACTCAGATTTGATATAGAATTTAATCACCCAGCATTTTGTGAACACACCAAATCCAAAGAAATCGACCTCAACATCAACGCTTTTATCAAAGACATCTCCCGAGCCCGCACCTTTGGCTTTATGCGAGACATAGAAATGCTGCGTGACAACAACCTCGCCATAGGTGGCAGCATGGACAACGCCATCGTCTTAGATGATTACCGCGTCCTTAACCAAGACGGTTTACGCTACGAAGATGAATTTGTCAAACACAAAATTCTCGATGCCATAGGCGACATTTACCAACTTGGGCACCCAGTACTCGGTTCATTCTACGGCTACAAATCAGGTCACGCTCTCAACAACAAACTCGCCCGTGCAGTTTTAAAACAAAAAGACTGCTGGGAATTTGTCGAATTTCCGCAAAAACAACAAAAAGAAGAACAACTTTACCCTGTTTTTGCCTAGTTTTGCCTAGTTTTGCCTGATTCTGGTTCAATCCTAATATCCAAATTACGAAAAAAAAGGAAAACAAAGCAGCTTATCAACTATCTGACCAAAACTTAACTTGCATAAATTAACAAGCAAGGTAAAATAAAAACTATCTTTTTCAATTTTCTGTAACCATGTCATTTCCTAGTGATTGCATAGAGCACAAAATCTCAACAGCACAAGAGGCGTGGAATATATTGCGGGCACAACGACCACAATTCACCCAAATTCATGCAACATGGTGGGCGTGGTATGATGCTATAGTTAAAGATTCCCAACTTAAAAATGTTGTTAATGATGTTGTAGTCATCGCCTATGCTCGCATGGCGAGTCGCAATGGCAGTTTGTGTAAAAAACCACGAGCCTACCACAGCGAACGGCATATTGATGATTTATTAATGCGATTGATGGCAGTTTCACAATTTCCACTAAGTTCTGAAATTCCAGAATACGGCTGGTCCTTATTATCCATTTTCATGGCGTGCCACGACTTACGCCAGAATGAACAAGGAGCCTGTTTTGACATCATTGGCAATAACGAAAAAGCCAGTTTTAAAGAAACATTACGAATTATCAGCAAAGTGGATACAGATAAATACATCAATCATGAGCACAAAGAATTACTCAAACTGATGATTTATGGCAGCACATTTGGTGAAGGCAAAGATAATTTGGGCAACATTTATCAAGGAAACTTAGTGGCATACTTGGTTGGTTTAATCAATTATTTTGAGCCCGTAGACCTAGAAATCGCATACCTTGCCTGCGATATTGATACCGCCAATGTGGCAGCAAGCCTAAAGGATTATGCCCACTCAAGCCTCGATGTTTACCAAGAAATTCAAACACTTTTAAACGGCAAACTCTCCGCTCATGATTTTTTTGGTGTTCAACAAGAAAAATATTTCTTCACCCATCAGAAATTTAACTCTCACTTAGGTCAGCAAGCCTTCTTAAACCTCAAAGAAGAAAACGCACCTAAAATACAACATATTTGCAATGAAATCAAAAAACTTGATACCAATTCAAGCAATGAAGCAGTCATCGAAACCTACAAAAAACTGATTCAATCTTACCAATGAAAAAATACCTTTTTATCACCCGCCACGGTCATGCCAAATTTGAGGCTGCCACCGATTTTGCCAGACCCTTGCGAGCCAAAGGCAGAAAAGCCGTAGAAAACACCGCTCGTTTTATAAAAGAAAATGCCAAAAAACACAATTTAAAACCGCAACTGTGCCTAAGTTCAGCCGCCTTAAGAACAACACAAACCGCCGAAATAATCTGCCAAGTCAACACCATTACTCACTTAATAAGCGATGAAAGCCTTTATGCAACAAGCAGCAATCGTTGGCTAGAAAAAATCACACAATACCAAGCAAAAACCCTTGTTTTGGTCGGGCATAACCCAACTTTCAGCCAGATGGTACAAAATTATTGCGGCAAAAACATTTACATGAAGCCTGCCAACTGTGCCTTCATTCAACTGGAAATCAAAGACGATGGCATCATTTACCCTGCCAAGTTGCTCGATTTTCACCAATAAGCATCAAGTCCCAATAAAAATACAACAACCTGTACTTTCCTCAACAGTTTTAATTGTTAACCTAAATTTCTAAGAATTTTCAAAGCCTCAGCTGAGCTAAGGTGGGTGATTTTTTTTGCTTCTGCATAATGCTCGCCACAAAACCAATAATCGCCTTTTTTATGACCGACAAAGCCAGGCTGTTCGAATCGTTTATTGAATTCTTTTTGGGCATCAGTAAGTTTAAACCTTAGCAAGCCACCTTCATCAGAGGAATGGCGGAAATCACGGTAACAAATTGCACAAATTGGTGGCATCATAGGAATAAAATCAGATAGAGAAAACACGATTATCCCAAATCTACAATGAGAGTGCAATCGTTTTTTCTCTATCGGGGTTTGGGTTATAGAAAACTCAACTCCATAATGGTATAATTTGGGCTCCATAAAATTTAAATCATGCGTGAAAAGTTATAAAATCCTCATTGGCATCATCTTTTTTGCCTACCCATTTATCGTTTATTATGGATTACTGAATTTTGCTTTGTGGCAAATCGCTGCCGTGATTGCTGTTTTGGCTGCTATTCGTCTATTTTTATTAAAAGACAACAACTCTCAGCTGGCTCGAATAGGTTTTTATGGTTCCATCATTCTGTTACTTTTTTCAGTTTTAAGTATTTTCCTTAAACAACTTGGCTGGCTCAAACTTTATCCGATTGTTATCAGTCTTTTTTCCTTTAGTGCCTTTTTTAGTAGCTTATTTAGTGAAAAATCCATGATTCAACGTTTTGCAGAAATCAGAGAAAAAAATATCACTGACCGTAAAAAAAAGTATATGTTTAAACTGACCATCATTTGGTGTGGCTTTTTCATCCTCAATGCAGTTATTTCACTCTATACCTTTTTCTACGCTTCACTTAAAGAATGGACAATTTATAATGGTCTCATCAGTTATTTATTGATGGGTAGTTTATTCATCGGTGAACTGGCTTTTCGGCACTTGGTCTTGACTAGAAAATAAACAGATGCCATTAAAATTTTTACTCAAGCAAGACAATGACAAAATTATCATCGAAAACAATGATGAAAACATCACTTGGCAACAATTGAAAAACACAATCAGTGCAAGCCAAGCTCTTTTGTTGAACAAAAATGCCAAAAGCTGCGCACTTTTTAGCCACGATGCCCACCAATTTATCGCAACATTTTTGGGCTGTATTTATTTAGGCATTGATATTTTTTTGGCTCCCAATAACTCAAAAGAGATGGAGAAAAAACTGCAAGCAGACGTCTATATCGGTGATTTTCATGCCAATGAGACGCTACCACTCTCCACCAATGCGATACAACATAACAACAAAACATCCCATATTGTTTTCTTTACCTCAGGCTCTGGTGGGGAACCCAAAAAAATCAAACGGAAATTATCACAATTATTAAGTGAAATAGAACAATCCTCAAAACTCTGGGAAATATTAATCAACAAATCTTTATTTGCCTCCAGCGTTTCCTATCAACATATTTATGGCCTGTTATTTAGTATATTATTACCACTCGTAAATAAACGAATGATTTGGCACCACCCATTACCCTTTGAAGAATCTTTGCAACGACTGGTCGCCGAGCAAAAAAATACCGTGTTGGTATCCAGCCCCGCATTTCTGAAAAGATTAACCCTCACGCTTGATGAACAACATGGCGAAAAACTCAAGGTATTTTGTTCTGGTGGTTTACTCAGCCAAACACAGCACCAAGCGACTGAACAAAGACTAAACTGCGAAGTTATTCAAGTTTACGGTAGCACCGAAACAGGTGGCATCGCATTTCGCAGCACAGCCCATCGCTGGCAATTTATGCCGCTTGTCAAACACAAAATAAACAACAACAGCCTGTGGGTAAAATCACCCATGTGTTACACTGACCAATGGATTGATACACAGGATAAAATCAAACTCCAAGCAGATGGATTTGATTTGCTAGGACGCAAAGACCGAATAGTCAAAATTGAGGAAAAACGTATCGCCTTAGCCGAAGTTGAACACTTCATCAAGCAAAATGACAACATAAAAGAAACCTACACCATTTGCATCAATGAGCACAGGCAATACATTGCTGCCATCATCACGCTTTCGACTCAGGGAAAAAAACTGTTACAAGAAACAAGTGAAAAAGCAGTTAAATTGCACTTAAAATCATTCCTCAAGGGCAAAATCGAACCTTTGGCCATGCCAAGAAAGATACGTATTTTGGCTGAAATCCCCTGCAACTCACAAGGCAAAAAAGTGTACAATGACATTTTAAAAATATTTAACCCATGAAATTTAATTACAACATTTTAGAAAAAACAGACAACAACTCATCCGTTTCTCTGAAACTAAGCCTGTACTTGGATGATAAAATGGCTGTTTTTGATGGACATTTTAGGAAATTTCCAATCCTTCCAGCGGTTGCCCAATTGTATTTTGTAGAAAAAATAGCCCAACAAACCATCAAAAACCTCGGTGCATTTTCAGGCATGAGTCAAGTGAAATTTATGGCACCAATTTTACCAAAGCACACCGCCGTGCTTCTGTTAGAATACGATTGCGACAAAAAACTCTTGAAATTCTCTTACCAACTCGATACAGCCATTAAGTCAAAAGGCGTCCTAAAGTACATATAAATGCCAACTCGCTGCTGTTTCATCATTCCTATTTACAACCATCATCACAAACTGGCACAACTGTTGGATGCAATCGTGCCATTTAATTTGCCCATTTTTTTGATTGACGATGGCAGTGATGAACCCAGCAAAAGTAGCATCCAAAAAATCGTAAATGATGCCTTAGTGCAACAAGCAAAAGCCAAGATTGAGCTCAAACGATTAGAACAAAACCACGGCAAAGGAGCCGCGGTCATGTGTGGATTTTCTCTAGCCCATCGACAAAAAATGACCCACGCTATTCAGATTGATGCTGATTTTCAACACGATATTAAGGATGTCGAAAAATTCAGACAATTATCCAAGCTAAACCCCAAAGCGCTCATCTGCGGCGTGCCAATTTATGATGAAAGCGTTCCAAAGGGGCGGCTTTATCCGCGTTATATTACACATTTTTGGGTGTGGATTCATACGCTTTCTTTTGCCATAAAAGACTCAATGTGCGGCTACCGCCTGTACCCGTTGGCAACAACAATCGAATTGATAAAAAAAAATAAAATTGCCAAACGCATGAATT
>CAZQMH010000079.1:0-11594 GCA_964594435.1 uncultured Alcanivoracaceae bacterium | reverse complement strand
CCATGGATAATAATCGAAGCCTCATTGTTTCACTCAACATCTTTGGTGGGTAAACCCACCTTACAATGCGTGGCGTTCTGCGATAAGTTTTTTAATTTCTCCAATCGCCTTGCCAGGATTTAAGCCTTTGGGGCAAGTATTGGTACAACTCATAATGGTATGGCACCTGAAAACCTTAAATGGGTCTTCTAAGTCTTCTAGCCGTTCGCCGGTGTATTCATCACGTGAATCTGCCAAAAAGCGATAAGATTGCAATAAGACGGCAGGGCCTAAATATCGGTCACCATTCCACCAATAACTGGGGCAGGAGGTCTGGCAACAAGCACACAGAATGCATTCATACAAGCCATCGAGTTTTTCACGGTCTTCAATTGATTGCAGGCGTTCTTTGTCGGGAAATGGCACCGAGTCGGTCTGTATCCACGGTTGAACCGAGGCGTATTGGGCGTAAAAATGACTTAAATCTGGCACCAAATCTTTTATTACGTCCATATGCGGCAAAGGATAAATAGCCAGTTCTTCGCCTTTGCAGTCTTTTATGGCTTTGGTACAGGCTAAGGTATTTGTGCCGTTGATATTCATGGCACAACTGCCGCAAATACCTTCACGGCAGGAGCGACGATAAGTAAGCGTGGTATCAATTTCGTTTTTGATTTTATTTAAGGCATCAAGCACCATTGGACCACAATTGTCTAAATCAATTTCAAAAGTGTCAGTTCTGGGGTTGTCTCCTGTATCTGGATCCCAGCGATAAACTTTAACTTTTTTGATGTTTTTAGCACCATCGGCTTTGATGTATTTGCCTTTGGTTATTCTTGAATTTTTTGGTAAACTGAATTCTGCCATTTTAGTACACCCTTTTTGCTGGTGGAATAACTTCACATTCGTCAGTTAATGTGAACATATGAACGGGACGGTATTTGAAAGTGACTTTATTGTCTTTGTCTAAATAACTCAAGGTATGCTTCATCCAATTTTCGTCATCTCTGTCAGGAAAATCCTCCCGCGCGTGAGCTCCACGTGATTCTTTGCGGGCTTCTGCTCCAAAAATACTGACTTTTGCTTGTGCTGTTAAATTGCGCAGCTCCAAAGCTTCGATTAAATCCGTGTTCCAAATCATGGAATGATCATTTAATTTCAGGTCTTGGTACTTTTCGACTATTTCAGAAACAATTTTGCATCCTTCTTGTAACATGTCTCCTGTGCGAAATACTAAAGCATATTTTTGCATGGCTTTTTGCAATTCTAAACGCAGTTCAGCGGTGCTTTTGTGCCCGTCTGCGTGACGAATTTTATCAAAATCTTGCATGATTTTTTCTACCGCATCGGTGGCTAAATCTTTGTGTTTAGTGCCTGGTTTTATTTTGTCTGCTACACGATGTGCCACCGCCCGTCCGAACACCACAATATCAAGTAAGGAGTTTGAGCCCAAACGATTGCCGCCATGCACCGAAACACAAGCCGCCTCGCCAATGGCATACAAGCCTGATACGATTTTATCTGGGTCATCGCCAACTTTGTTTACCACTTCGCCGTGGTAGTTTGTTGGAATGCCGCCCATATTGTAGTGTGCCGTAGGAATAACGGGAATGGGCTCTTTGGTGACATCCACGCCTGAAAATATTTCTGCTGATTCGGCAATGCCTGGTAAGCGTTTATTAATGACATCGGCTCCCAGATGTTCCAAATGCAGATAGATATGGTCTTTTTCAGGTCCTACGCCTCGTCCTTCGTTAATTTCTATGGTCATGGCACGAGAAACCACATCCCGAGATGCCAAATCTTTGGCACTTGGTGCGTAGCGTTCCATAAAGCGTTCGCCTTCACTGTTGGTTAGATAGCCGCCTTCGCCACGGCAACCTTCGGTGATTAAACAGCCCGCTCCATAAATGCCTGTTGGGTGAAATTGGATAAATTCCATGTCTTGCAAAGCCAGTCCAGCTCGTAACACCATGCCATTGCCGTCGCCTGTGCACGTATGGGCAGAGGTGCAGGATTGAAATGTTCGACCATAACCTCCTGTTGCCAAAATAATGGCATGACCGCGAAACAAATGCACCGAACCATCTGACATGTCAATAGCGACCACGCCTTTGCATTGTCCGTCTTCCATCACCAAGTCGATGGCAAAATATTCGATAAAAAAGTTGGCTGCATGTTTAAGAGATTGTTGGTACAGCGTATGCAAGATGGCATGACCTGTTCGGTCGGCTGCCGCACAGGTACGTTGGGCTGGTGGCCCTTTGCCAAATTCGGTGGTCATGCCACCAAATGGTCTTTGGTATATTTTGCCTTCTTCGGTTCTGGAAAATGGTACGCCTTGGTGTTCAAGCTCCACCACCGCGGGCACGGCTTCACGACACATGTATTCAATCGCATCTTGATCGCCTAACCAATCTGAGCCTTTGATTGTGTCATACATATGCCAACGCCAATCATCTTTGCCCATATTGCCAAGAGAGGCACTCATGCCACCTTGTGCGGCAACAGTGTGGGAACGGGTTGGGAAAACTTTGGTGACACACGCCACCGATAAACCTTCGGCGGCAATGCCCATAGTGGCTCGCAAACCAGCACCGCCAGCTCCAACCACAACGGCATCGAATTTATGTTCTATCACTTCATAACCGTGATATGTTTTTGATTTTGTCATAATGATTCCTTATAAAACGAGTTTAAAGAGTGAAAAAACAACCATGGCAATCATAATAACCATAGCAAACTTGAGGAGTATCAATAGTGTTAATGCCGTTTTTTTATCGTGAACATAGTCTTCAATAATCACTTGCAAGCCTAAAGTTGCATGATAAACAACGGTCACAACCCATAGCATCATCAGCAAAGCTGGTACGGAATTTTGCAACCATTGAATCACCGCATCAGGTGCCAAACTCGGCAATGACATCAATGAAAAAACAAACCACAAGCCCAAAGGCAGCATCAAAACGGCAGTTAAGCGTTGCATCCACCAATGCCCAAAACCATGTTTGGCAGTGCCTAAACCTTTGACGCGTTTAATTTCTGTTCTGTATTGCATGATTAAGCTCCTATTATCCAAACGACTGCGGTTAAAACGACTGCCGCAGCAACCACAAAAAGACCAGACTTATTGACCGTTTCCAAATCAAATCCCTTACCAATATCCCAAAACAAGTGCCTGATACCATTACAAAAGTGGTAGAAAAAGGCAAAGGTAAATAAAATCAGCAGTATTTTGCCAAAAACCGATGAAAAGAACCCATAAAAAGCCAGCGAAGTGGTGGTAGAAAAATAAGCCAAGGCAAACAACCAAAAGACTAAAATAACAGCAGCGAAAGACAAAGCCAAGCCTGTGAGTCGATGCAAGATAGAAAGTTTGGCCGACAACGGCATTTTATAGACCTGTAAATGCGGTGAAGTAGGTCGATTTGATGAACTCATTTAAAACTCCTCTTTGTGAGATGAATTGAAATCTCAGTTATATATGTTAAAGAGAGTAGCGAAATGCTCTCTGGAAAAAATAAAACAAAATTTAGGTTTTATTTTTGTGTTATTTTCGTGCGTGACAATTATAATAGATTTTCACTCAAGCTGTAAGAATTTTTTTTATGCCTAGCCAAGAAAATGCAGAAAATATGATAAGTATCAATCGTTGGTGTTCAATGCTAGCCTTTGAAGGCACTGATGCCATAAATTTCCTCAACAATCTCATTATTTCCGAGTTACAAGATTTTGCCTTGGATTGTTATTATTTTTCCGCCTTATGCAACCCGAAAGGGCGTGTGCTTTGTAGTTTTTGGCTCAAACGATGCGAAAATGGCGATGTTTTTATGATTTGCCCAAAAAATATGCGTGAACAGTTGCAGCAGTTTTTTACCATGCGACGTTTTCGATTAAAAATTAGCATTGCAGAATGTGCTGCCTCATTAAGTATAAACCAGCACAGCAACAAAATCAGTGACACTGGTAATGAGCAGCAAGTAGCCGCTGAAAATTCGGACAATGCGGCTTTTCTGGCTTATCTTTTTTCCCAAAATATTGCCTGGATTGATGCAACAAATACCGAGAAATTTATTCCTCAACACCTAAATTATGACAAAATCGAACACGCCATGAGCTTTAGCAAGGGCTGTTATCCTGGACAAGAAATCATCGCTCGCATCAAATATTTAGGCACAATAAAAAAACGCTTGTGCTTAAAAAAAGCCGCAACCCTCAAGCAATTACAAGACAGCATTGCAGATGACGAACAGGTCTCGCCGATTGTTGAGCATGAAAATTCATGGCAAGTACAAGTTGTCAGCACGCTGAAAGGGAATTGATTTTTATCACTTGCGGATTCTGCTGTGCTTGGATGAGTATATCACCGAGTTTTTCAAATTCGTGGTGGTGATTTTTTTTGCCTTCTTGGCTGAGTTTTTCTGCCATTTTTTGCAATTCAGACCGCACAAGTTGTGCTTCTCGCTTTTGGCATAAGACTTTTTTCCTTACTTTTTGAAACCATTTTTTTTGTTGTTCCGTAGCAAAAACGGCACGTGATTTGATTAAAGCTGCGTGTTCCCATACCCAAGCTTCATGCATTTGATAATTTTCAAAGCTGTGCTTGGAAACAATGGCGGCTCCAGAATTTCCATTGGGGCGAAGTTGTGTATCAAGTTCGTATAATCGTCCAAAATATGTTTGTATGGCTAAATAATGAATGATTTTTTTAATCCAGCGCACAATAAAACGGTGGTTTTTGTCATCAATTGACTGATTTAAGACAAAAACCAGATCAAAGTCCGAGCTTTGTTGCATGGTCTTGACCGCCATAGAACCATAAGCAATAACAATTAAATCGTGGTGTTGCACTAAGCTTTTAATGTGTTCGGCTGTCTGTTGCCATGCCAATTTAATCACATGGCTGAGAATTAATTGCGCAAGTTCGGTATAAAAAACACCGGCTTGATTTTTGTTGATAATGTCCTCAACCAATGCCATGTTGAGTTTAAAATGCATTTGTTGTTTAAATTGGCACAGCAATTCTATGTGTTGTTCGGCGTCGTTGATGTTGTGCTTGTTGACAAATAATTGCCACTGTTTTTTAGCATTCAAATCTGACAGGCTCAAACCTTCAAATAGCACTTCCAGCAGAGATGGCATTTTTGCAATGGCATCACTAAAGTAAGCACCGTGTGACAGTTGGGTCAGCATTTTTCTGAGGATGAGTGGTGATTCTATCAGCATTGATAAATAACTGACACGCTTACTCACGGCATTGATGACTTTTTGGAAATCTTGGATAAGGTTGGTATCGTTCTGAAACTCTGGCAAAATTTGCGACAATGCATCCCATGTTGCGTACAGTTTATGCTTGTTGGATTTGGGGTAATTTTTTTTGGCAATCTCGTCCTTGATTTTTTGAATTTGTGGGTGGATATTTTGTTCGGTGGTGGTTTTGCTAGTATTTTTGTTGCTTAAAAAGAGCTGGTCAAAAATCTGATGAACTTTTTGTCGGTGGGTTTGCAACTGCTGTAAAAAAGCTGTAACATCCTCAAAATCAAGACAATATGCCAAGTTCTGCATAAGTCGTTTATCCTTTGGCAGATGATGTGAGTCACGATCATGTATAATTTGGCACAGGTTTTCTAACCGCCGTAAAAATAACCATGCGGCACTTAATGTTGCTACTTGTTGTGCGGTTAAATGGTTAAATTTGCCCAAATTGTGCAGTTGTTGGTACAAATCATTGCCTCTTAATTGTTTGTTTCTGCCAGCAAATGTTAATTGCAAGGTTTGAACGATAAACTCAATTTCGCGAATGCCACCTCTGCCGAGTTTTAAATTTTCTTCATCTTCAAATTGTTGGCGTTGAATTTGTTGTTTTATCTGTCGTAAGGAGGCAAAAACCGAATAATCCAAGTATTTACGGTAAATGAAAGCCTCACAACTTGCCAAAATTGATTGGGCTAATTCCTCATCACCTGCCGCATAACTGGCACGCAACCAAGCGTAGCGTTCCCAATCTCGACCTTCGGTTTCAAAATATTCGAGTAAAAACTTTTTAGAACAGACCAAAGGTGCGGCGCTGCCAAAAGGTCGCAGACGCATATCAACGCGATAAACGATGCCATCATTGGTTTGGGTATGCAAAAGTTGGATGATTTTTCTGCCCAATTTAGTATAATAAGTTTGGGCATCAACACATTTTGCACCGTCGGATTGTCCATTGCCGCTGTAACAAAAAACCAAATCAACATCAGAGGAATAATTCAGCTCATTGCCGCCAAGTTTACCCAAAGCAAAAACAACAAAACTCTGTTTTAAGCCAGTGGCATGATAAATGTTGCCGTATTTTTGTTGTATTTCATTCTGTGCGTGGCTAAAAGCGGCGTGAATTAAGGTTTTTGCCAGTTGTGATGTCTGGTGTAAGGTGTGTAAATGATGGCGAGTGCTTGGATGACCATCATCTTGAGCCGCAATCAATGCCAATGTTCTTTGGCGATAGCTGCGTAACAAAGAAAAAACAGTGTAATGAGAATTTTGTGCTTGAAACTCGTGCCAGTCGTGGGCAATATCTAGGCTTTTATCAAGCCCAGATATTAGCTGTGGATATTTTTTAAATTGGTTGGCAACAAATGAACTGAGTTGAAAAATTCTCATCGGCATTTGCTACCATTATTTGCCCGCTTTCTTTTTCAATTCGTCAATTTTTTGTTGGTAGTCCAGTGCTTCTTTTTCATTATAATGTTTGGCAGTTGAGTAGATTTTCATGTCTTGCCATTGCTTGTTTTTGAGTAAACCTCCAAAAATATTGGCATGTGCACTTTGCGAATTGGCAATATAAAACAAACCATCACCAACAATAGCACCATAACTCAAGGAGTCAAAATCAGCGTTTGCCGTTTCAATCGGAAAAACGTGTTGAATGGAAACTTTATCATCAGCCAGTTGCAAGCGCATGATGCGTTCAGGTTGGAAACCACTTTGCAAAATAATAAGCCCTTTGTCATCATAGATTAAATCGGTTATGCCAATTAATAACAAATCTGGCTTGCTGTCCATGACGAAGACTTTTTGGTTTTTTAAGTTAAGAGATATGATGCCAACGTTGGTATCACTTAAATACAAGAAATCTCCTGTTTCATCCCCCGTGATATTGCGTAAATTTTTAAAACCTTTGGCATTAAAGACAACAGTGATTTCATCGGCATCTTTTGCCAGTTTCAAAACCAAACTTTTTACTGAATCAATAAAATAAATATCGCCACTTTGGGTTAGGTGCATGGCAGTAATTAAGGTTGGGCGGGCATTTTTTGGCATTAAATAAGATTTTAGCAATTTTCCTGTGGATAAATCGTATTTGAACAAACCTGATTTTCCTGCTATTTTATCGGAAACTTTTGCGTATTGTGAAACGGCAGAACTCGCCACCCACAAGACATTGTTGTTTGTATCAACGGCTAAGTCTATCGCTGCCCACGGACCGTCTTCTCCACTTTGAGTTGCTTTAATAAAGACATCAATTTTGCCTTTCTCATTTATCCGAATAACACTGCCATCTCGTAGCGAGCCCATAAAAAATGCCATGTTTTTCTGATCAAATGCCAAGCTTTCAAACAACATGCCGCTGAAACTCTTGTCAATACTAAAAACAAATTCACTTTTGCCAAAATGCTTTTTGCTGGCGTCAAAATTTTCTTTTATGTAGTTAAAGACGGGGTATTGTTTAATGTTTTCAAAGCTCTTATTGTTTTCTATATCAAAATACAACCCCTGTTTCTGCAAGGCTATGAGAGCATTGAAAGCTTTGGATTTTTCATCCGCTAGTGCATAGGCTTGGGCTGTCTGGAAGCGAAAAAGAGGATTGTTTGCATCCAGTTTGAGTATTTTTTCCATGATTTTGACTAAATCTTGGTATTTTTTATCCTTTTTTGCTTGAGCAGCGAGTTTAATCAAGGCGGGGATTTGTTGGGTCGTGTCAATTTTTACTTCTGTTTCACTCGGTGGCTTATCGCCTAAAAATTGAGCATTGAGGGTGAAGCTTAAAAGAATTGTGCTTAAAATAAAAAGTTTCTTCATGATTTTTGTTCAGTTTTGTTAATGATTGGACGGTAGGACAGATTATTCTGCGAGAGGTTCATCTTTGTAACCACTTAATTCATCAGCATTGAATGCAACGCCCAAACCAAGTGCTATTCTATTGACAAAATTAAAATAGGCAACAATTAACGTCATATCCAGCAAGTCTTTGTCGCTTAAATTGTGTTTTTTTAATATGGCTATATCCTCTGCACTTTGCTGACCTGGTTGGGTTGTGAGTTTGTGGGCATAATCACAAATTGCCTTCATTCGTGGCGATAGGTTCGCCTGACGGTAATCCTGCATGATTTGTGTCATTAATGTTGGGTCTTTGATATAACGCGACAAAGACTCGCCATGATGGTTGACGCAGTATTCACAATTATCCGCTCGTGAAACCACGACCGCAATTAATTCTCGTTCTTTGCGGCTAATGCCTGATTTCCCAAACATCAGGCTCATGTACAAATCCAGATGCGTTTTTAATGCTTCGGGATTTAAAGAATGAACTTTTAAAATATTAGACACTTTGCCGCGTGAACGTATTAAATCATCATAAATGGGCTTTAATTTTTCATCCGCATTGACATATTCAACTTCTTTTATCCAACTCATCGACAGAACCTCGGTTTAAGAAAGCGGGTAATTGTAGCAGAAAACTGTATTATTTTTAGATTTCAGCATAAAATAGCACGCCTTTGATGAAGAACACAAACACCATGACATTAAAAAATGATTTATTGCTTCGAGCTTTAGCACGACAGAATACCGAACGGACGCCGCTTTGGGTGATGCGACAAGCAGGACGTTATTTGCCAGAATACCGCAAAGTGCGAGCCAAAGCAGGGGATTTTATGAGCATGGCACGCAACCCAGAAATGGTCTGCGAAGTCACTTTGCAACCCTTACGACGTTTTGACTTGGATGCGGTGATAATTTTTTCAGATATTTTAACCATTCCTGATGCCATGGGTTTGGGCTTGTATTTCATCAAAGGACAAGGCCCTAAATTTGAAAAACCAATCACCTGCATCGCTGATGTTGAAAACTTGCCTAAAATTGATGTTGGTACAGAGCTAAAATATGTCACCGATGGCATAGCACTAACTGCCAAAACATTGGACAATGCCGTGCCTTTACTGGGTTTTTGCGGTTCACCTTGGACTTTGTTAACTTATATGCTTGAAGGTGGCAGTTCCAAAACTTTTGCCAAAGCCAAAGCCTTTTTGTACAATCAGCCACAAGCGGCTCATCTTTTATTGCAGAAATTAAGCGATGCCAGCATTGATTATTTAAATGCACAAATTGAAAGCGGAGCCAATGCCGTACAAATTTTTGACTCTTGGGGCGGGGCTTTATCGCCACAACTGTATAAAACTTTTTCACTTGCCTACATGCAAAAAATTGTTCAAGGGGTGAAAAAAATCAACCCAAATACGCCAATTATTCTCTTTTCCAAAGGCGTGCAATACAATTTATCCGCTATGGCAGATGTCGGAGCCGATTGTTTGGGTGTGGATTGGACAACCGACTTATCTTTGGCAAAAAAACTCACCGCTGGCAAAGTGGCATTGCAAGGAAATTTAGACCCTTGTGTGCTTTATGCAGATGATGAAATCATTGAAAAAGAGGTCAAAAAAGTACTGCAATCATTTGGTTCAGGTGCTGGTCATGTTTTCAATCTTGGGCACGGAATGCATCCCGATATGCAACCCGAAAAACTGCAAGTCATGGTACAAGCGGTGAGGAAATATTCGCAAAAATGATTATCGAACTTGCCAAAATTAAAGAAATAACAGCTCACAACTGGTACGAATTTAGCCTACAGACCGAAAAAGGTTTGCTTTCCATCATGTTAATACAAGATGAAGAAGGTTTACGAGCTTTTGAAAATTCCTGCCCGCATCAAGGACGGCGGATGGATTATGCTGCTGGGCAGTTTTTACTCGATGCACACGGCACCATCATTTGTCCTGCTCACGGAGCCGAATTTAACCCCAACGACGGTCTATGCACCAACGGCCCCTGCCAAGGTCAATCATTAAAACCCATTACGGTAAAGAGCAATGAAGAAGCTGTTTTTGCGATTTTACCATAACTCAACTTTTGGGCTTTTGTTTCGTTATGGCATAGTTGGCATACTGGCAGTTATTGCCCATTCATCCGTTGCCTTACTGGCAAACAAAATTGGTCATTTCACACCTTTTGTTGCCCATTTGATAGGTTTCATTTTCGGTTTAATGACGGCCTATATTGGGCATTATTTTTATTCCTTTAATGATTCAGAACACCACAGCAAGCGTTTTCCAAAATTTGTCATCACTTCGCTGATTGGTTTGGCATTGCACCAAGGTGGCGTTTATTTATTGGTCAATTATTTCCAACTCGACTACTCCACTCGGGCATTGCCTTTATTAATGTTTAGCGTCCCCGTTGTCACTTTTTTGATAAACCGTTTTTGGGTTTTTTCTGACTTTTCTACTGACAAACCAAATTTCGATAGTGAATCGCAATAAAAAGCACGAGCCCTTAATACGCCTAAAAATCGTCAAAAATCCTTATGGAAAGTATTTTCACGCAAGCTCAGATGGATGTGAGGGAGTGTCACGGATGATACGACTAATTGATTGCAATCTATATTGCGATTCACTATCATGATTTGGGTTATAATTGCGAGCTGGATTTTTTGGTTATGCACTTACTTTAACTTAGATTTTACTTCCTTAATATACGCTCTTAAAGCATTTTGCATAACTGATACCCAATTACTTTCTGAGCCTGTTTGAAACTTATCAAACACTTTAACATTTATCACTTCATTTTTTGTTTCACTTTCCCTGTTAATATTGATGTCTGTGGATATTTCAGTACTCAATGTTAAAGCCCAAAAACCAGGGTTCATCCATGACCAGAATTTATTTATTTGGGAGTCAATAATATATGTCTCTTTTGTTATTTGTTTTTCATTTTCAATTATACGATAACCATTTTGAAGAAATGCTTGTTTTAGAGAACCATAAATTATTGATTCTACTGTTTGTCCTTCTTTAAGCAAAATATCACCTAAACCTTTACCATAAGAATTTCTTTTACGTGCAATAGCTCGTAATTTTATAGAATCACTTTGTGGCTTATCAGGATCAAGCGATGGAATATTTGGTTTTTTAGGCTTAACTTCAAATAATCTTTTATCTACGACTGAATTAATATATATTTCTTTTCCATTGGATAATTCTGTATCTATTGCCACTGGTATGGAAAGTTTAACTTCACCCCTAGAGGTAGCACAGCCACTTAGAAAAGCCAGTCCGAATAGTATTACAATAATTGCTAAATTTAGTTTCAATTTCATTATATACTCCTTTTGTGATTTTGTGTTTGCATAATAACTTATTATATGTGCATTAGTGCCATATATTGTTGTTAATTCGTGTTTTTTGTAGTATTTTTCATGGTTTCTATCGTAGCACAGTTGTTTGCAGAATAAAAGTATCAAATTAAGCATTAATTTACGGGTTTATCGTGTTATATGTACGTTGATACGTTAATATGCT
>CAZQMH010000078.1:0-11598 GCA_964594435.1 uncultured Alcanivoracaceae bacterium | reverse complement strand
AAGCAAAAGCTGATATCTCAAAGAAGAAATTCTACAAAAATAAGATTGATGTCATAAAACTAACTTTTGATACGAAGTTTAATAAATTGGATGAAGAAACATTAATCAAAACTGAAATAAGCCGTCAAATAGATAAGTCCATTAACAATTCGATAGGAACTTTTCATGAAGAAATTCTGGGAGGAATTGACGGCTATGAAATGGGTAATTTAAGTGGTTTTGATATCAAAGCAACAGATGATAGTTTGTTTGCTGATATTAAAACCATCATTTTTAGCAAAAGTTTAAAACAATTGCAAATAAACAAATATTATCAGCAGAATATATAGCTTTTCACCATAGCAGTCTAAAGATATGTTCGCAAGGGTTTTTATACGGGAAAGATAAGTATAAGGAAGCTGTGAAGTAAAAAACGCAATTACTAATCTCCTGAATTTAGTTTTGTTTTTCCTTATGCGTATGAATTTCTTTCTTTATCGTAATTCTATATCATGATTTGGGCATTAGACCAGTTTTTTGTTGTTTGGACTGTTTGCACTTTGAATAATGGCGGTATCGACTAAACGGCCGTTTTGATTAAACCAGCTGATTTGTTGTTGTTCTATTATCACAAAAAATCCAGCCTGTTCACCGTATGACCAATTTTGCCATTGGCGAAACCAGCAGCCGTCTTCAATCCACCAGTGCCCTGCATCTTGGTCGTGTTTGTCAAATCCAGCTTGACCGATGAGTTTGCCATCGGCACGCACAACAATGTGGCACGGTTCGCCATAAACGGTTTGGCAGATTAGTGTTGCTCCTGCGAGTTTTTGGAAGAGTTGTTGGTTATCCAAGGGTTTGTGTTGGTAGCGGTCGAGGGTTATATTTTGCTTGCCTGAAAATTCACGTATAAGTTTGGCGAGTTGAGCCACACCTGCACGAATTTTATTTTCGTCAATACTGGTAACGCCCATGCGAAAACAGGCTTGAGAATGATCGGCTTGGTAGTTTTTGTTTTGGTAATAATAATCTTTCACTGGTTCTATCAAGATGCCTTGCTTTGCGGCACGAGAGACCAGTTGCTCAATGTCAATATTTTCGGGGCATTTGACCCAAAATGCCGTGCCACCTTGGTTGGGCATGGTGATAATGGCATTGGGTAAATAATGGTTTAAGGCATCTCGCAGGGCATTCCAGCGACGTTGAAATATTTTATTGGCTTTGGCTAAAAAGGCATCATAATGACCCAAAAATAAGAAAAAGGCAGCGGTTCGTTGAATGGATTTGTTGCTGTTGCCTAACATGAGTTGCCGCAGATTTTTGGCTTGTTTAATTAATGCTGTTTCCGCAACGATAAAACCCAAGTCCAGTCCAGGTGCTATGGCTTGTGGAATGGCCGAAACATAAACAACATGACTGGAATTTTTCATACTCCGCAGGGCTGGTTGCGGATTGCCAAAATAATTTCTTTCGCAATCGGAATCATCTTCGATAATAACTTGTTGGTGTTTTCGGGCAAAATCCATGAGCTTTTCTCGCCGCCGTTGCGACATGGTTACTGCCGTTGGGTTTTGGTGGCTGGGAGTCACAAAAATAAGCTCACACTTGGCAATATTTTTATTAATTAACATGCCATCTTTATCGACTTTTTGTGGGTGAATGGTGCATTTTGTCAGTTCTAAACATTTTCTGAGCTTGATTGAACCTGGTTCTTCTAGGGCGACATTGGTTTTTTTGTTGCACAGTAATTGCACCAATAAAAACAGGGCGTGTTGCGAACCTGAAGTTAATAAAATGTTTTGACTTTGGGCGTTAATGCCTCTGCGTGGCAGGATTTTGGTTCTGATTTCTTCAATTAAGCGTGAATCATCTGCTTCATTTAATGCTGAAAAATGTTGTGCATTGACGTTGCTAAAGGCGAGTCGGCTGGCTTCTTGCCATTGTTTTACTGGATAAAGTGAACAGTCAAATACGCCATCAATAAAAGGATACGGGTATTTGTGCCAATCACTTGGGTAATGGAAGTGGTGGTGGTTATGCGGTTTGTTTTTGATTTTATGTTGCCAAAATTGTTTGGCTTGTGAGGACTGAGCTTGCGTTGAGTTGTTTTGGTTTGTGACAATCCCTGCACCTCGGTCTTTGAGAATGCTTTCATTAACAAATAAACCCTTACGTTCAAAGCTGATAAGATAGCCTTCATCAATTAACTGATTATAGGCTAAGGTGACGGTGTTGCGTGCGACTTGCAGTTGTTCGGATAATTTACGTGATGAGATAATTCGCTGCCCAGTGGGAATGGCTCCCGATAAAATAGCCGCGACCATTTGCTGGCGAATTTGCTGTTGCAATCCGAGCTTGCTGTTTTTATCGAGGCTGATTAATAAGTTCATTGCATAATGGCTTGTAAAATTTCTAAACCCTCATCAATTATGGCATCGCTAATGGTTAAGGGCGGTAAAAAACGAATGACATTGGCACGTATGCCACAACTTAACAGGATTAAACCCTGTTTGTGGGCTTGTTGCACAATAAAACTGGTTCGTTTGGCATCGGGTTTAGTGGCATCGCCATTTTTTACCAATTCAATGGCTATCATAGCACCATGCACCCGAATATCGCCAATACTCTTGTCGGTCTTTTGCATTGCCTGTAATTTTTGTTTAAAACGCTGACCAATGTGTTTGGCACGTGTGATTAAATCTTCACTTTCAATTATTTTTAGTACCTCAAGTGCGGCAATGCAGGCGATAGGCGAGCCTGCATAAGTACCACCGAGTCCTCCAGGAAGTGGCGCATCCATGATTTCGGCTTTACCAATAACAGCGGCTAACGGAAAACCCCCTGCGATACCTTTTGCCATGGTGATTAAATCGGGTTCGATGTTGTGCTTTTCACAGTTAAACATAAAACCGGTTCGGGCAAAGCCTGTTTGAATTTCATCGGCTATGAGCACCATTCCGTGTTTGTCGCAGAGCTGACGTATCGCCTGTAAAAATTCACTCGATGCGGCATAAAAACCACCTTCACCTTGAACGGGTTCGATAATTATGGCAGCGACATCTTCGGCGGCGATGCTGGTTTTGAACAATGTTTCAAGGGCGTGCATGCTTTGTTCGGTGGAAATGCCATGGTAACTAATTGGATAAGGAACATGGTAAATATCGTTTGGAAACGGTCCGAATAAATGTTTGTAGGGTGTAATTTTCCCCGTTAAACCCATGGTCATATTGGTGCGACCATGAAAACCGCCATTAAAAGCAATAACACCTCGGCGTTTGGTGTGTGCCCGTGCGATTTTTATGCAGTTTTCGACCGCTTCTGCACCTGTGCTAACAAAAATGGCTTTTTTGTCACCCTCGCCTGGTGCAATTGCAACCAATTTTTCAGCCAATTCAACTGCCACTGCATAAGGCGTAACCATGATGCAACTGTGAGAGAATTTGTCCAATTGTTGTTTCACCGCTTGGGTGATTTGAGGGTGGCTATGCCCTGTGTTATTGACGGCTATGCCACTGCCAAAATCAATGTATCTGTTGCCTTGCACATCCCACAATTCGGCATTGCTTCCGCGTTCAATATAAACAGGTGCTAAGTTGCCCATACCACGGGCGAAGACTTGTTGTTTGCGTTGTTGTAAATCATTATTTGTGGTCATGAGTGATGCCTCCCAAGCAAATGTATTTGAGTTCTAAGTAATCATCCAAGCCATATTTTGAGCCCTCTCTGCCCATGCCTGATTGTTTGACACCGCCAAATGGTGCCATTTCATTGGAAATAATGCCCGAATTAACCCCAACCATGCCGTATTCTAAGGCTTCACTGACACGGTAGATGCGGCGATAGTCTTGGGTGAAAAAATACGCCGCTAGTCCAGAATCGGTGTCATTAGCAATGGCAATGGCTTGTTCTTCGTTATCAAATTCAATAATAATGGCAACCGGGCCAAAAATTTCTTGTTGGGCAATTTGCATCTTACTTGAAACCTTGCTTAATACTGTTGGCGGATAGAGGTTTCCTGCTTGCTTTTGTCCTTGGTAATCAATTTGTGCTCCATTTTTTAAGGCATCTTCGATTAAACCGTCCACTTTTAGGCAGGCTTGTTGGTTTATCAAGGGGCCTGTTGTGACATTCTCTTGAGTTCCTGAACCCACAACCAATTGGGTTTTAACTGCCTGAATTAATTTTTGCTTGAATGTTTTAGCAATGGATTTTTGCAACAAAATTCGATTGGTACATACACAGGTTTGCCCACTGTTGCGGTATTTTGATGCCATCAATCCTGTAATTGCCAAATCCAAATCAGCATCTGCAAAGACGATAAAAGGAGCATTGCCACCGAGTTCCATGGTTACTCTTTTTAAGCTATCCACGCATTGTGTTGCCAATAATTTGCCCACAGCAGTAGAACCCGTAAAACTCAGTTTTTTAACAATTTTACTGCGACAAAATTCTTGCCCAATCATGGCGGCATCACCCACGAGCACATTTATTACACCTGCGGGAATACCAGCTTGTCGCGATAATTCTGCTAAGGCTAAAGCAGAAAGTGGGGTTAATTCTGAGGGTTTGCACACCACTGTACAGCCTGCAGCCAGAGCTGGTGCTATTTTTCGAGCCAACATGGCATTGGGGAAGTTCCACGGTGTAATGCAAGCAACCACACCGATGGGTTGTTTGATACAAGAAATCCGTTGGTCGTTATTGGGCGGTGGAATAATGTCTCCATCAATGCGTTTGGCTCCTTCGGCGAACCATTGCACATAACTGGCACCATAAATGATTTCGCCTAATGCTTCAGCCATTGGTTTGCCTTGTTCATAGGTGATGATTTGAGCTAAATCTTTTTGGTTTTCTAGAATTAATTCGTACCATTTATACAGCAGATTTGAGCGTTGTTTTGCACTCAGTTTTCGCCAAGATTCAAAGGCGTTTTGAGCAGAAGAGATTGCCTCCAAACTGTGTTGTTTATTGCAAATAGTGACTTGTGCAATAGCAGAATTATCAAAAGGATTGGTAACGGTGATGGTTTTATCTGTTTTTAACCATTGACCGTTAATAAATAAACCCGTTTGCCACAATGAGGGATTGTTGAGTTGTCGCACGTTTCTTCCAATTTTATTAAAACTGGTACTATACTACATTTTGAAAATATTAGAATAGTTCCAGAAAATTGGATTGAATGAGTCCAGAGCTTAATTCTAACCTAAAGCGTTTTGACGGTTTCTTAGGTGCATTTAGGGATTTGGCTATCTAGGTTTAGGAAATTACTTCGTAACAACTCACCCCGTCATTCCTGCGTAGGCAGGAATCTCTGTGGTGAAATGCTTTATATTTACCATATATTGTAATTATTATTTATGAGATTACCGCCTTCGCGGCAATGACGGTAGTGTGAGCAGTTACATTACTTCTTTAATCGTTTTTCATACTCTTTAAAGTCGTACTTTGGGTATTTTTGTTTGAGTTTTTTTAATAAACGCTTGGCTTTTGCAAATCGTTTGTGAAGGATGAGGTTTTCGAGTCTGCCAATCTCTTCAACTTCTGCATAGTCTTGGTCATCTGAGATACGGATGTGACTACCTGTGGTGATGACTCTTTCTAGTTCTACTTTATCTTCATCCTCAGAATAGGAATTTGTAGCGGTGTTAACTTCGTTATCTTTTGCACGTTTTGCAGGTACTTGTTTTGGGGTTATTTTTGCTTGCTCTTCGATTAAGCCTGCTTGTCGCTCAAGTTTGGGTTTATTTGATGGCGATGGTTGGGGTTTGCCCTTTGGCTGGATTTTGGTAAGCGGTGTGCGAGATTTTTCTCTTTTTTTCTTAACGACTTGCGGGGTTGTTTCTGGTCTTGTTGCTAATCTTGTTTCTGGAATTTTTTCTGCTGTTTGAGTTTGGCTCGACATATCTTGTTGTTCTCTTTGTGCCGCTGGTTTTGCTTGCGTTGTTGGGTTTGCTTTCTTTAGTTCTGGCAGGGTTGCAAACTCAGTATTGCTATTTTGTAGGTTTAAAATAAGGGTAAAACCCATAACAAATACGGCAGCAGATGCTACGGGTAAAAACCACCGCTGGATTGGGTGTTTTTTAGGGTTTTTTTCACAACTTTGTTTGGCGGCTTTGAGAATTATATCATCCAATGCTTGGGGTGATGTTTCTTTGCGACTCTTTTGGTAGAGATTTTCAAGGCTGTTGTTCATCGTTGTTTCTCCAATACTGTCCTTAACTTTTTAATGGCGTAGCGGTAACGTGATTTTATTTTTTCTGTGCCTTGTTGTAACATTTGGGCTATTTGTGGCAGTGTGAGACCCGATTCTTGATGCAGTACAAACACTTCTCGTTGCTCAAATGGCAACTGGGCAATGGATTCTTTAAGTTGCTTGGCTAGTCTTTTGGTTTGCAATTCATCCGCAGGATTCCAGTGGCTGATACCATCAACATCATCTTCGGTGTTTTCGGCAAAGGCTTTGTTTTCTAAGTTGTTGCGGCGATAATAATCGACCATGCGGTTGTGAGCAAGCGTATAAAACCATGTTTTAAATGTGGCGGTGACACGGTAATTTTGTTTCGAATTGATAATTTTCATCCACAAGTCTTGGGTCAGTTCCTGACAGATTGTTGGGTTGTTGTGGTGGCGGAGAAAGTAGCGATAAAGAGCATCTTTGTGGCGAGCATAGAGCTGTTCAAATGCTTGCATGTCATTTTTTGCAAAGGCTAACATAAGATCTTCATCGCTTCTTTTGGGCATTAATGAATAGTTAATTGAGTAAAGTGCTTATTCTACATTATTGGCTTGTGAGTTTGTTAAACTTTTTGCTAATGAAACCAGTTGTAGAAATTCACCACGGTAGCCATAACTATCCTGCTTGAGGCTTTGCTTGGTTAATTGTAAAACATCGGTATAGTTAAAATTATTGAGCATTTTACCGCCGCGTAATAATTGACCAAAGCCTGCAACGGCGGCCGAGAGTTTAAAATTGTCACTGGCTTGGATAATATCTTCAAGCATATCATTTGTGCTCAATGTTTTGACGATCAGCTTTGATGTGTTGGCATCTGGTTGCTTGTACCTAACTTTGAGGGTGGCAATTTCATTTGTGTGGGCTTGTTTGTCATTGTTTTGTTGGTATTTTAGCGGTTCAATCCAGCCATTGGAGCCATTTAATACAACTTCATACAATGCGGTTACCGAATGTCCTGCCCCAATTTCTCCTGCATCTACTTTATCGTTATTGAAATCTTCATTATTAAGCACACGATTTTCATAACCGATTAAGCGGTACTGGGAAACGATTAAGGGGTTAAATTCAATCTGAATTTTGACATCTTTTGCAATAGTCATGAGGGTTGAGCTCATTTCCTGGACTAAAACCTTGTTGGCTTCTTTTAGGGTGTCGATATAGGCATAATTACCATTACCTGCATCGGCTAGTTGTTCCATTAAGGCATCATTATAATTGCCAGAACCAAAGCCAAGAGTGGTCAATGAGACACCCGATTTGCGTTTCCTTTCTGCCAGTTCTTTGAGTTGTTGAAAATTGGTTGTGCCAACATTAAAATCACCATCGGTGGCTATAATCACTCGGTTTATGCCATCTTTGATAAAATTTTCTTCTGCTATTTGGTAGGCGAGATTGATGCCTGCTGCACCATTGGTTGAACCACCAGCCGTTAATTTATCCAGAGCTTGCAAAATTTTTGATTTTTTATCGCCCGTGGTTGAATCCAGCACAGTTCCCGCAGCACCTGCATACACAACTATGGCGACTTTATCATTTTGTCTTAGGTTTTTGGTCATGAGTTTGAAAGAGGACTTTAGTAAGCCTAATTTGTTGGCTGAACTCATCGAACCCGATACGTCAACCAAAAAAACTAAATTACTGGCGGGACGTTGAGCATCATCAATTTTATAGCCTTGAATACCGATATGCAGTAGTTTTGCATTGTTATTCCAGGGTGATGGTGCGAGTTCAGTGGTGATGGAAAAGGGTTGTTCTGTATTTTTAGGTGTTGGATAATTGTAGTCAAAATAATTAATGAGTTCTTCCACTCGAATGGCATCTTTTGGTGGCACAAGCCCTTGGTTTAGCATTCTACGCATATTGCTATAGGCACCTGTATCGACATCAATACTAAATGTTGAAACAGGGTCATTTTGTACTAATTTTACTTTGTTGTCCTTGAAATGTGTGTAATTTTCGGTGTTTTGAGGCGTCGTAATTTGTGGTTGCGGTGGCAGATAATAACCGACACTTCCAGCATTTGCCGCTTGTGTGCTTTTGCGTTTGTACATTTTTTGTGGTCGGATGTTTACAACAGCATTTGTACTTGTACGAATATGTTCGCCTGTGGTAACAACTTGTTCCAATTCGACTTTGTCGCCATCATCACTTTGGTCATTTTGGGCTTGTGTATCTTTGCCGTATTGAGAGCAGGCAGTAACACTAGCAATGGCTAAGACTAAGATAGTTTTTTTGTAGATATTTTGCATTTTTAAAACCTCGTTTTGATTAATTGTGCTTGATTAATCGGACGAGGTTTTAAAAAGGGTTAAAAATTTGGTAACTGCTCACACTACCGTCATTGCCGCGAAGGCGGTAATCTCATAAATAATAATTACAATATATGGTAAATATAAAGCATTTCACCATAGAGATTCCTGCCTACGCAGGAATGACGGGGTGAGTTGCTACAAAATTTGTTTTTTAAAGATTAACGACTTTCGCTTTAAGAGCAACACCAGACATGAGAAATCCTGCTCCACATTGGTATTCCTTTGAGCTGATAAACTCATGGTTTTTGTAATTGCTGACGATATCCACCACCGCATTCGCTCCTAAGGAATGTGCTCGGTCTTGGAAGGCTTTTAGGGCACTGAGCATTGCCCAAGCACAGGAGTCTTCATTTGAGCGACCTGCTCCTCTGGTTTTTTTGTTGGATTTGTAGTCGGAAAAGACTTTTTTGATGCTTTTATGTGGTTGTCCTTTGAGCTTAAAGGTGATGTTCTTGTCTAAAATACCCTCAGCATAGCCCTTTTGTAAGGCGGCATTGAAATCAAATGTCACTAAGGAATCTTTTGCTACGCTTGCCACGCTAAGTGAGAGAAGAAGACTGCTAATAATTAATTTGTTTTTCATTTTTTTGTGTGCTCTCTAGTAGTTTTAAAATATGCAGTTATAATACCTTATCATTTATAATAATTACAACATTGTTGAAGAAATTGCATTATTTTAATCTTAAATCTTGGTCCGCATGGTCTTTTGGTGAGTTAAGCGAGTGTTTGGCTGGTGAAAACCTTAAGCAAGGAACGCCTAAACTTGATAAAATTAATGCTATGGTTAAAAGACGTATGCCAAAATTGGCAAAATATATTTATGAGCTAAATCAAGCACTTTTAACAACGCTGCAAGATACAAAGCTCGAAAAAAAACACGAAATCCAGCAAAGGCATATCATTCCAACAATATACGCTTCTAAAAATGCCGAACTTTGCCGAACTTTTAAGATCATTCGGTCATTTTCCTCCGATGTTTCTCCCGCTCAATTTAGCATGTCTGTGCATAATGCTATTGCTGGACTTTTGTCAGTTATTGATGCTGACACTAGCCCTTATAGTGTCATAGATAGCTTGTCTGGCACATTAGAAACAGCTATTTTAGAAGCCATAAGTCTCTTTTCTGAGCATCAATACGTTAAAATCATCTATTTTGATGAAGAACTGCCACAAGAACTCGATAGTTCTTTTACCAACAGCCCGAATAGACCTGTGGTTCTTAGTTTGCTGATTGAAAAAGGGCAGCAGTATGCACTTGGTTTTGAAAGCAATAAACAGCAACAAAGTTGTGAAAATTTACCCGAGCTGCTAGCACTTTTATCCGCCAAAAAATCATCCTATAGCTGCATTACCCCAAGACTGAAGTGGACCTGGCATAAAAGTGCATAGCTTGAATTATTACCAACGGTTGTTCTTTACCTTTTTTTCCTTTGTATTTTTCGGTATCGGTGGATTTATTATTGGGCTCATGATTTATCCTGTATTGTTGATTTTTGTTTGGAATGGTGAGAAACGTAATAGGATTGGGCAATATATTATTCATTTATTATTTAAACTTTTTGTCGGCTTCATGCAATAAACGGGTATTTTTTCACTGACAGTTGTACACCCAGAAAGATTACATGGCAAAGGGCAGTTTTTTATTGCCTCGCACCCTACTTTGATTGACGTGGTGATTTTAATCTCAAAATTAAAAAATGTCGATTGTGTCGTCAAGGCAAAACTCATGAGCAACCCCTTTACCGCAGGCCCTTTGAAAGCGGCGGGTTATATTGTCAACTCCGCTCCGCAACAGCTGATTGAAACTTGTGCAATGGCATTACAGCAGGGGCATAGTTTATTGGTTTTTCCAGAAGGAACACGAACCAAAAATTTAGCGGCTTTGCAGTTTCAACGCGGTGCGGCTAAGATTGCAATCAAAGCAAAACATGATTTAACTCCAATAGTTATTAAATGTCAGCCTCGAATGCTAGCAAAAAATGTAAAATGGTATAAAATACCGTCAACGAAACCAGCTTTCACTATCACCATTGGGGAAAAAATCGCAATTGAACCTTTTTTGGATGATAATAAATCTGAAAATATTCAATCACGTAATTTAACAAAACACTTGTTAAGCTATTATAAAGAGGAATGAGAAATTGTCCAACAGCGTAAGTAATACAGAAGAAGAACTAAAATTATTGATAATTGATGCTTTGGCATTGGAAGATATGGCAGTTGAGGATATTGAATCTGATGCCCCATTGTTTAATGACGGATTGGGTCTGGATTCGATAGATGCCTTAGAATTAGGCGTTGCTATCAAAAACAAATACCAAATATCAATCAAAGACGAAAAAGAGGAAGACATACAAAAATATTTTTTCTCTGTTGCCACTCTCGCTCAATTCATCCAAGAAAAACAGAGTTAAACGACTATGGATAAACAAGAAATATACAATTTATTAAAAAATGTTATCGTCGAATTATTCGAAATCGATGAACAAGATGTCACCCTCAATGCAAATTTGTACGAAGATTTAGATTTGGATAGTATTGACGCGGTTGATTTGGCAGTAAAAATCACCGAAATCACGGGCAAACGTGTCAATCCTGAGGATTTTAAAAAAGTACGAACCGTACAGGACTTGGTTGATACTGCCGCAGAAATGCTTTAGGAAAAGCCTGCCCCTAAAGCTCTCAGTGCGTTTGCTTGATGAGTGATTTAATTTTTTTGGTGTAATTCGGGTTGTTTTTTACATACGACATTTCAAGTAAGGGCGTTAATAAGTCACGGGCTTTTTTGAAGTGGTGATTGCCAATGTGGTTTTGGGCAAGATTGGCTTGTAAGCCGATGCTTATGGCAAATGTTTTCCCTAATTTTTCTTGACTTGACTTTAAGGCGGGTGTGCCAAGTGCGATGGCCTTATCATTTTCCCCAAGCATACTGTAAGCTTTAAGAATATTGACCACAACATACAATGTAGCTTTATTGGCTTCACCAAGTTGCTGTTTTTGTGAGGCATATATCGGCAACAACAAATCTAAGGCTTGTTGTGGTTTTTGAGCTGTTAAATAGTAAAATGCCAA
>CAZQMH010000077.1:0-11653 GCA_964594435.1 uncultured Alcanivoracaceae bacterium | reverse complement strand
ATAATGTTTGTAATTCTGTAACCCAAACTATGTAAGGCTCGAACAGATGATTCACGTCCAGGACCGGGTCCTTTAATATGAACTTCTAAGTTTTTCAAGCCGTAATCTTGAGCAATTTTACCCGCATTGGTCGCTGCAACTTGAGCGGCAAATGGCGTACTTTTTCTTGATCCTCTAAATCCAGCACCACCAGCGGTTGCCCATGCTAGGGTGTTGCCTTGTCTGTCGGTTAGAGTAATTATTGTGTTATTGAATGAAGCATGAACATGTGCAATTCCATCGACTACGGTTCTTTTTGCTTTCTTTTTTGTTTTTTGAGGTCTAGCCATAACTTTTCTCTTAATATTCCTGGTTTTACTTAACGTTTAATCGGTCTTTTGGGACCTTTTCTTGTGCGTGCGTTGTTTTTGGTTTTTTGACCACGACAAGGCAAACCTCTTCTGTGGCGTAAACCTCGGTAACAACCCAAGTCCATTAAGCGTTTAATGTCCATCGCTACTTCTCTGCGTAAGTCGCCTTCGACATCAAACTTTTCAACTTCACCACGAATTTTTTCGAGTGATGCTTCATCTAAATCTCTTACCTTGGTTGTTGGATTAACACCAGCTTTATCACAAATTTGATAAGCTCTTGTGCGTCCGATACCGTAGATACTTGTTAAACCAATCCACGCATGTTTGTAAACTGGTATATTGACACCTGCTATACGCGCCATCTGATACTCCTAAATCTAAAATTATTTTAATTAAAATAGTTAACTTTAAATAGTGTTAAAATTAACTACTTTGGCTTAAAAAAGCCGTGCATTGTACAACAAAAAAAGACACCAAGCAATTATGCTTGCGTCTTTTCCTGCAATAAATTCATAAATCCTAGCTTTTTGAAGTTTTTAGCCATAAAAAATAGATTTTTTGACTAAAATTAACTTGTATTGGCAAGATTTTATGTTCTCTAAATCTTTTCATAACGCATTACGCACGTTGTTTAGAGTTGTTTACTGACTCATAAAAGAGATAAGCTATTCCAATTAAGCTGCTGGAATTGTGCTATTTTCTTTGTACGCCAGATTTACCGTAATTCTTAATGTTTGACTTTTTCATTAAGCTGTCGTATTGACCAGACATTAAATGGGTTTGCAATTGTGCCATAAAGTCCATAGCAACCACCACTACAATCAGTAGCGATGTTCCACCCAGTGCAAAAGGCACAGATGGTGCAAAGTTAAGTATAAATTGAGGCATGAGACTAACGCCAAGTAAGTACAAGGCTCCCCAAAATGTAATCTTTGTTGTAACGCTATCAATATAATCTGCGGTGTGTCTCCCTGGACGAATCCCTGGTATAACTGCACTTGAGCGTTTCAGATTATCTGCCATTTCATTGGGATCAAAGGTTAATGCGGTGTAGAAAAAAGCAAACCAAACAATTAAAATACCAAAGAAAATCATGTAAAGTATATTTCCTGGAGATAGCCATTGGGCAATATCTACCAACCAGCCAAAGCCTTCGCGTTCACTCAACAAACGAGCAAGGGTTCCTGGAAACAAGACCAAGGATGAGGCAAATATCACAGGAATAACACCTGACATATTAACCTTTAATGGCAAGTAAGAACTTTGTTGATTGGCTCCTAAACGACCACCTCTGCGTGCATACTGCATGGTAATGCGGCGTTGTGCTCGTTCGACAAAAACAATAAAGTAAGTTACTGCTAATGCCAATATTAACAAGAATAAAGCGGTTAAAGCATTTAAGTTACCTTGGGAAACCAAGGAAAATGTTTGCCCAATAGCCGATGGTAAGCCAACAACAATACCCGCGAAGATGATTAAGGATATACCATTACCAATGCCACGTTCCGTTATTTGTTCACCTAGCCACATTAAGAATAATGTTCCACCAGTTAAGGCGATTGTAGCAGGAAATAAGAAACCAAAACCTGGATTGGGTACAACTGCCATGCCATCACTGTGACCCATTTGTTGCAATCCGAAGGATATGGCATAAGCTTGGAACAAGGACAACACAACGGTAAAATAGCGTGTGTATTGGTTGATTTTTTTACGTCCTGATTCCCCTTCTTTCTTGAGTTCTTTTAATTTTGAAACGCTGTGACCCAAAATTTGAATAATAATTGAAGCGGTAATATATGGCATCACACCAAGAGCAAATAAAGAGAATCTTTTTAAGGCACCACCTGAGAACATGTTAAACATGTCGAGGATGCCGCCACCTTGAGATTCTAGAAATGTTGCCAAAACTTTTGGATTAACTCCTGGTACTGGAATATAGGCACCTAACCGATAAATCACCAAGGCAATAACGACAAACCATATACGTGATTTTAATTCAGATAAGTTGTTTTTATTGCCCAACATTTTTTGGACTTGTGCTTGAGATGCTGACATAGTTTATTTACTCGATTGATCCACCGGCCTTTTCGATTGCTTTTTGAGCACCCTTTGTTACATTTAAGCCAACCAATTTTATGGCCTTTGTGAGCTCTCCTGTGTTAATAACTTTGACTTTTTTAACACATTTTTTGACTAAACCTACTTCTTTCAAGTGGGCAATATCAATTTGCTCTGCTTTTAAAACTTCAAGATGGTACAGACAAATTTCGGCACTGTATTTTGCCATTCTTGAGGCAAAACCAAATTTTGGCAGGCGTTTTTGTAATGGCATTTGACCACCTTCAAAACCGACTTTATGCCAGCCACCTGAACGTGATTTTTGACCTTTATGTCCTCTGCCACATGTTTTACCAAGCCCAGAACCTATTCCTCGCCCTACTCTTTTGGCGACTTTTTTACTGCCTTTTGCAGGTTTTATTGTATTTAATTGCATTTTCTATCCACCTTTATTTGATTTCTTCGACTTTGAACAAGTGAATAGCTTTGTTAATCATGCCTCTGTTTTGTGGTGTATCTACCACTTCAACAGTATGGTGCATTTTGCGTAAGCCCAGTCCTTTGACGCAGGCTCTATGATTTTTCAAAGCTCCGATTGTACTTTTTGTGAGTGTAACTCGAATCATTTTTGATTTTTTATCTGCTTTAGCCATGATTTTGCATTACCTCTTCTATTGTTTTTCCACGTTTTGCTGCAATGGAATCAGGCGATGTTATTGCTTGCAAACCGTTAATCGTTGCTCTAACTAAGTTTTGTGGATTATTGGAACCCTGTGATTTTGCTAATACATTTTGTACGCCAACAACGTCAAAAACGGCACGCATTGCACCGCCAGCAATAACGCCAGTACCTTCTGATGCTGGTTGCATGTATATTTTTGAACCTGAATGTTTGGCTTTGATTGGATGCCATAGTGTGCCTTCCTTAAGGTCAACTTGGATGACATTTTTACGGGCTTTATCCATCGCTTTTTGGATGGCTATTGGCACTTCTTTTGCTTTGCCGTATCCAAATCCAATTTTGCCATTACCATCACCAACTACTGTGAGGGCTGTAAAACTGAATTGACGTCCACCTTTTACAACTTTTGATACGCGGTTTACTGCGACCAATCGTTCTAATAAGCCATCGCCTTCATCTTTTCTTCTATCTACGCTCGCCATTTTATTTTTACCTATTTAATGTTTGTGTTTGACTCAAATCGCGTGAGACTATATTTCAAGTCCTGCTTCTCGTGCTGCTTCTGCTAAGGCTTTTACTTTACCGTGATAAAGAAAACCCGATCTATCAAAGGCTACTTTTTTGATGCCTGCATCAATGGCACGTTGTGCTATTGTTTTGCCGATTTCTTTAGCAGCTTCGATGTTTTTACCATTTGCTAATTTTTTTTCTAGTGTTGAGGCACTGACCAATGTGGTTGTTCCATCACTAGAGAAAATTTGAGCATATAAGTTTTTGTCCGTTCTATGAATTGACAATGAAGGCATGCCTTTTTCACGAATTCTTGCACGTGTGGTCTTTGACCTTCTTATTCTTGCTTTGTTTTTTAAACTACTCATTGTTTTTACTCAAATATTTTTTTATGTTTAATTCTTTTGCTTAGTTTTTAAGCTTTTTTGGCTTCTTTTCTAAAGACTGTTTCATCCATGTAACGAACACCTTTTCCTTTGTATGGCTCTGGTGGACGGAAAGCTCTAATCTCGGCACATACTTGACCGACTACCTGTTTATCAATACCACTTACCGTTATTTCGGTTTGGTTTTTAGGCACTTCAAATGAAATACCTTCTGGGGCTTTGTAAATAACATCATGGGAAAAGCCTAAAGCTAATTTTAAATCTTTGCCTTGCATAGATGCTCTGTAACCAACTCCAACAAGCTGTAATTTCTTTTCATAGCCTTGTGCCACTCCAATGATTATGTTATTAACCAATGAACGCTTGGTGCCTGTAATTGGCATGTCTGCTTGGGTTTTTGGGCTGAAAACGAGTGTTCCGTTGTCTTCTTTTATGCTGACTTTTTCGTGTAAATCTAAGCTAGACGATCCTTTTGGGCCTTTAGCTGTAACTGTTTGTCCTTTTATATCTACTGTTACACCTGATATTATTGACACTGGATTTTTTGCAATTCTTGACATGATGTTCTCCTACTTGACGATGCAGATGACTTCGCCACCTACGCCCGCTTCTCTGGCTTCAAAGTCTGTTAATAAGCCTTTTGAAGTCGATATAATAGCTGTACCAAAACCTGCATCAACTTTTGGCAATTCATTTTTACCTTTGTAAAGTCTGAGACCTGGTTTGCTGGCACGTTTTATGTATTCGATAACTGGTTTACCTTGAAAATATTTTAAATTAACTTTTATTTGTGGGTGACCGGTTTCGCTGTTGCTGGCTTCTATCATTTCAAATGAACGAATATAGCCTTCTTTTTGTAGCACAGAACATAAACCTTTCTTCATGTTTGAAGCAGGCATTGTTACTGATTTTTTAGCTACCATTTGTGCATTTCTGATGCGTGTTAGCATATCTGAAATTGGATCTGTCATACTCATAATGTTTTCCTGTTTTACCTACGTGTTACCAACTGGCTTTCTTTAAGCCCGGAATATCGCCACGCATAGCAGCTTCTCTGAACTGGGTTTTACTTAATCCAAATTTACGGTAATAGCCACGAGGACGACCGGAAAGTTGGCATCTGTTTCTGTAACGTGATGGTGAAGAATTTCTTGGGAGTTTTTGTAATTGCACATACGCTTCCATCATATCTTCATAGGATGTTTTTGGATCGGCAATAATCGCTTTGATTTTTGCTCTTTTCTTTGCGTATTTTTCAATTATTTTTGCTCTTTTCAAATCTCTTTGAATCATTGATTGTTTAGCCATAATTCTTTACCGTTACTTCTTTTTAAAAGGAAAACTAAAAGCTGCTAATAAAGCTTTTGCTTCCGCATCTGTTTTTGCTGTGGTGACAAATGTGATGTCCATACCACGAATTTGATCAATTTTGTCGTATTCAATTTCTGGGAATATGATTTGTTCTTTTATACCCATTGAATAGTTACCTCTGCCATCAAATGATTTAGGTGATAATCCACGGAAATCTCGAATTCGGGGAATGGATACATTGACAAGTCTGTCGAAAAACTCGTACATTTTGTTACGTCTGAGTGTAACTTTACAGCCTATTGGCCATCCATCACGAATTTTAAATCCAGCAACTGATTTTTTGGCATAAGTAACCAGAGCTTTTTGACCGGCTATTTTTTCCATATCACCTGTCGCATTGACCATTACTTTTTTGTTGCCAACGGCTTCGCCTACACCCATGTTAAGTCCAATCTTTACTAATTTTGGAACTTGCATAACATTTTTGTAGTTGAACTCCTTCATGAGTTGAGGAACAACTGTTTCTTTATAAAATGTTTCTAATCTTGTCATTATTTTTCTCTACTTATGCGTCAACTGCTTCGCCGTTTGAACGAAACACTCTTATTTTTTTGCCACCTTCAAGAATCTTAAAACCAACCTTGTCGCCTTTGCCTGTTGCTGCATTGAACAACATAACATTGGAGATGTGTATTGGTGCTTCTTTAGAAATAATTCCACTTGGCTTATCGGGATTGTTAGGGTCAACTTTCACATGCTTTTTTACGATGTTTACGTTGTCGACTAACAGTCTGTCGTTTTTTAATGTTTTAAGTACTGTACCACGTGTGCCTTTTGAGCGACCTGCAATTACAATGACTTCATCACCTTTTCTAATTCGATTCATCTTTCTAACCTTTTATAATACTTCTGGAGCTAATGAAATGATTTTCATGAACTTCTCTGATCGCAATTCTCTGGTTACAGGACCAAAGATACGTGTGCCTATTGGCTCTAATTTGCTATTTAACATAACAACCGCATTGCCATCAAAACGAATAAGTGAACCATCTGGGCGTCTTACGCCTTTTCTAGTTCTGACAACAACCGCATTATATACCTCGCCTTTTTTGACTTTGCCACGAGGGATAGCGTGTTTTACTGTTACTTTAATGATGTCGCCAATTCCTGCGTATCTTCTTTTAGAACCGCCGAGAACTTTTATACACATTACTTCTTTTGCACCGCTGTTATCAGCCGCACTTAATCTACTTTGCATTTGAATCATGGTTTATACCTCTTTATTTAATGCCAACTTTATAGCTATTGTGCTTATCCAGCAGCATTAACTAAACCAACTACTTTCCATGATTTAGTTTTTGAATAGGGACGTGTTTCTGTAATTTTTACAGCGTCTCCCATTTTGTAACTATTTTCCTCATCATGAGCATGGATTTTAGTTGAACGTTTAATATATTTCCCATATATTGGGTGCTTTTCTTTGCGTTCTATTAAAACAGTAACGGTCTTGTCCATTTTGTCACTAACCACAACACCGTGCTTGGTGCGTATTACTTTATCTTCTGTAGTCATTATTTGTTACCTGCTTTATTTGCTTCAATTTGTTGCTGCCTTATAACTGTCTTAACTCGTGCAATATCACGTCTTACTTCTTTTAATACGTGATTTTTAGTTAATTGACCGTTACCTTTTGCCATTCTCAAATCAAATTGATTCTTTTGTAATTCTGCCAATTTTTCTTTTAGTTCGTTGGCATTTTTTGTTTTCAATTCCTTAATCATCTTACATCACCGTTCTTTTAACAAATGTTGTTGTAAATGGAAATTTCATTGCCGCTCTAGAAAATGCAGCACGGGCTACTTCTTCGGTTACGCCTTGAATTTCGTATAATACTCGACCTGGTTTAATAACTGCTGCCCAGTATTCAACATTACCTTTACCTTTACCCATACGTACTTCAACAGGTTTGCTGGTTATTGGTTTGTCTGGAAATACTCTTATCCATAATTTACCACCACGTCTTACGTGACGGGTGATGGCTCTACGTCCAGCTTCTATTTGTCGAGCTGTCATAAATCCTCTGGCGGTGGCTTTTAGACCAAATTCGCCAAAACTTACTTTGTTACCAGCATGCGCAAGACCGCGATTACGACCTTTTTGCTGCTTTCTGAATTTTGTTCTTTTTGGTTGCAGCATTTCTTATCTCCGTTTCTTACCTTTGGATTGTTCTTTTTCTTGGGCTGCATGTAAATCAAATACATCACCTTTGTAAACCCAAACCTTAATACCTAACACACCATAGGTGGTGTAGGCTTTGCCCATGGCATAATCAACATCGGCTCTGAATGTATGCAAAGGTACACGACCTTCTCTGTACCATTCAGTTCGTGCAATTTCTGCACCGTTTAAACGTCCACCGACAGAAACTTTTATGCCCAAGGCTCCAAGTCTCATGGCACTGCCAACAGCTCGCTTCATGGCGCGACGGAACATAATACGCCTTTCTAGCTGAGATGCAATACCTTGAGCTATTAAATCTGCATCTAATTCAGGTTTTCTGATTTCTGCGACATTTACGTGCGTTGGAACGCCCATAATTTTGGTTACAGCAACTTTCAATTTTTCGATGTCTTCGCCTTTCTTGCCGATGACGATACCAGGCCGTGCTGTGTGAATGGTTACGCGTGCGTTTTTAGCTGGACGTTCAATTTCAATTTTACTAATTGATGCGTTAGCTAGTTCTTTGCGTAAGAATTCTCTGACTTTGATGTCTTTTATCAAATGATTTGAGAAATCTTTCTTTTCTGCATACCAGGTTGAATTCCAAGGTTTGGAAATACCTAATCTTATGCCTATTGGATGTACTTTTTGACCCATAATATTGCCTTTATGAAATTTCTGCCACTTTTACAGTGATGTGGCTGGTTCTTTTTAATATTTTTGTTCCCCTGCCTTTGGCACGTGCTCTTCCACGTTTCAAAGTTGGGCCTTCATCTACCGTGATGGTGCTAACGTATAATTCATCAACATCCAATCCTTCGTTATGTTCCGCATTGGCTACGGCTGACATCAGGACTTTTTTAACTAAACCTGCGGCTTTTTTAGGGCTGAAAGATAACAACTGTTCTGCTTCTTCAACTTCCATTCCGCGAATTTGGTTAGCGACTAATCTCACTTTTTGTGCCGATATGTTTGCTCGGTTATGTTTTGCTGTAATTTCCATCGTCATTTACCTAATTAGATTTCTTGTCGGCCTGGTGACCTTTAAATGTACGGGTTGGTGAAAACTCACCAAGTTTGTGACCAACCATATCTTCAGAAATCAATACAGGAATGTGCTGCCTGCCGTTATGTACAGCGATAGTCAATCCTACCATTTCTGGCAATATCATTGATCTTCTTGACCAGGTTTGAATTGGTCTTTTATTGTTTTCCTCAACTGCTTTGAGTACTTTTTTCATTAAATGATGGTCAACGTGTGGACCTTTTTTTAAAGAACGTGGCATATTATTTCACCTATTTTTTGTTTCTACGACGTACGATATATTGATCGGTACGCTTGTTTTTACGAGTCTTAAAGCCTTTAGTTTTCATGCCCCAAGGTGAAACCGGATGACGACCACCTGATGTTCTGCCTTCACCACCACCGTGTGGATGGTCAACTGGGTTCATGGCAACACCTCGAACTGTTGGTCTAACGCCTCTCCAACGACTGGCTCCTGCTTTGCCTAGTTTTTCTAGGTTATGTTCGCCGTTTGATACTTCACCAAGTGTTGCTCGACAGCCAACTGGGACTTTACGCATCTCACCAGAACGCAAGCGTAATGTGGCGTATTGTCCTTCTCGTGCGACCAATTGAACATTTGCTCCTGCTGAACGTGCGATTTGTGCACCTTTACCCATTTTCATTTCTATACAATGAATAACAGAACCTAAAGGAATATTGCTCATAGGTAAACAATTACCTACTTTGATTGGAGCATTATTACCTGATTGAACTTGCATTCCTGCACGCAATCCTTTGGGTGCGATGATATACCGTCTTTCACCATCTGCATAACAAATTAATGCGATGTAGGCTGTGCGGTTAGGATCGTATTCAATGCGTTCAACTTTGGCAGTGATGCCGTCCTTATTGCGTTTAAAGTCAATAATTCTGTACCGTTGTTTGTGCCCACCGCCGATATGACGGGTTGTGATTCTGCCGTTGTTGTTGCGACCACCTGTTTTAGATTTCTTTTCAACTAAAGCTTCATGTGGACCGCCTTTATGAAGACCGTCTCTCAAAACTTTAACTGTGCCTCTGCGACCAGGGGACGTAGGTTTTAATTTTACAATTGCCATTTTATACTCCTGATTATTCCGCTACACCAAAGTCAATAAGTTGACCTTGTTTAACTCTTACATAGGCTTTTTTCCAGTTTGGTCTTTTGCCTGCTTTGCCTCTAAATGCTTTAGTTTTACCTTTTACATTGAGAATTTGTACGTTTTCTACCGTTACTTTAAAGAGTTTTTCAATAGCTGCTTTAACTTGTTGCTTGTTGGATGCCACAGCAACTTGGAAAACATATTGGTTTGAATTTTCACCAATTCGATTACTTTTTTCTGAAATGATTGGTGATAATACGGTAGTGTAAATATTGTTTAAACTCATGCTAACCACTCCTGAACTTTTTCAACTGCTGCTGTTGTCATGATTACGTTTTGTGAGGAAACCAGTGAAACGGGATCCAATGATTTAACGTCTGTTACATATATATTTGGGATATTATTGGTAGATAAAATCACTTCTGGAGTAATTTCATCAACCACAATCGTTCCTTTTTCGACATTATGCTTGGCTAAAAATTTAACCGCCTCTTTGGTCTTTACTTCTTTGATTGCGATGTCATTTACAAAAATCATGCGTTGTGAACGTGTTAATTCAGAAAGAATTGATTTCATTGCGGCACGGTACATTTTTTTGTTTACTTTTTGTGCATGGTTTCTTGGTGATGCGGCAAATGTTTTACCACCACCGACCCAAATTGGGCTTCTGATTGTTCCAGCTCTGGCACGTCCTGTTCCTTTTTGTTTGAATGGCTTCTTGCCACCACCGCTGACTGCTGCACGATTTTTTTGTGCTTTTGTACCCGCACGACCACCAGCTAAATAAGCTGTGACAACTTGGTGAATCAGGGCTTCGGAATAAGGTCGGTTAAAGACTTCTTCTGAAACTTCGAGTTTTGCTTTTTTACCTGCTACTTTGATTTCCATCATTTACTCCTTATGCCTTTACTGCTGGTTTAATGATTACTCTTGAGTTTTTAGCACCAGGTACGGCACCTTTTATAAGTAGCAGACCTTTTTCAGCATCAACTCTTACGATTTCAAGATTTTGTGTGGTTACGTTGCGATCGCCCATATGCCCTGACATTTTTTTGCCTTTAAAAACACGACCTGGTGTTTGGCATTGCCCGATTGAACCTGGTGCTCTGTGTGAAACAGAGTTACCATGAGTAGCATCTTGCATTTGGAAGTTGTAGCGTTTAATTACGCCTTGAAATCCTTTACCTTTAGAGCGACCTGTTACGTCAACTTTTTGCCCTGCTGCAAACATGTTGATATCAAGGTTTGTACCCACTTCTAATTTTTCATCCGTTCTGAATTCCATAACGATTTTGCCAGCTTGAATGCCTGCTTTTGCAAAATGTCCAGCTTGTGGCTTGGTTACTTTTGAAGCTTTTACTGCACCCGTTGCAACTTGGATGGCATTGTAACCATCTGTGTCTTGGGATTTAATTTGTGATACGGTATTGTTGGCTATACTTACAACTGTTACTGGCGTAGAATTTCCTTCTTGTGAAAATACTCGCGTCATACCTACTTTGTGTCCGATAATTCCAATAGTCATTTTCTTGTCACCTATGAGAGTTGAATTTGGACTTCAACACCAGCTGCTAAATCTAATTTCATTAGTGCATCTACTGTTTTGTCATTAGGATCAACAATGTCAACCAGACGCTTATGCGTTCTAATTTCGTATTGATCTCGTGCATCTTTATTAACATGGGGAGATGTTAATACTGTGTAACGCTCAATGCGAGTCGGTAAAGGAATGGGTCCTTTTACCTGAGCTCCTGTGCGTTTTGCAGTATCGACAATTCTTCCTGCTGATTGATCAATTAATTTATGATCAAACGCTTTTAATCTAATTCTAATTTTTTGTTCGGCCATTACCGTTGCCTCTTTCATTAAGCGTGTAGCTTTTCGCTACACGCAGTATTAAAAATCTGTTTATTTATGTGTTGTGTTGGCTAAATTATTTAATAATTTTAGCAACAACACCCGCACCAACTGTGCGTCCGCCTTCA
>CAZQMH010000076.1:0-11697 GCA_964594435.1 uncultured Alcanivoracaceae bacterium | reverse complement strand
GAATAATAGGCACAAATTCAGGTGGTTGGCAACACGAAACCACCTGAATATTTAGGTAGCACCTAAATTACGGTAAACAAAGTTTACGCTCAAACCTAAAAATGCCAAAGTCCAGACAATAACCGAACCACTGGGTAAATCCCAAACAACCGATAATAGCAAGCCAAAAAAGTATCCACCAGCACCAAGAGATAAACCAATAAGCGTTCTTTTCTTTGCATTTGTGATTCTGCGGGTTGCAAGAGCGGGAATTATCAAACTAGAAAAGACCAAATAAACCCCAACCAATTGCACCGAAGCGGTTACCGCAATGGCGAAAATTAGATAAAATATGGTATTGTTTGTAGCATTTCTAAAAATATAACGCAATGTCAATACAACCGAACTCACAACTGCCAATAACAGTAATTGAGTATTATCCACCCATAAAATTTGCCCAGTTAGGATTTCTTTAAGGCTTTCACCAGCTTGAGGATTACCTGCAAGTAACAACAAACCACCAGTGGCAGATAAAATAAAGATAACCCCAATAAATGCTTCTAATGCATCATGAAAATGCCGTTCCAACCATCCCAAAAATACGGCTCCACTCAAGGCACTGAATAATGCCACCAATTGTATTTGCCAGCCCGACAGTTCATGACCTGAAGTATGAGCAGCAATCAAGCCAAGTCCTGCAATTTGTGCAATAGCTAAGTCAATAAAAATAATGCCACGTTTAAGCACTTCTTGTCCCAGTGGCACATGTGTGCTTAGAACCAAGATTCCTGCAATAAATGCAGGAATCAAGATGCTCCATTCAACCCCTAGAAAAGTCATTTAACCGCCTCAAGCATACGTTCAATGGTATCATCCATAAAAGCAAATAAATCATTTGCTTTTTTTGAACCACCAATAGTAAAAGGCAACTCAACGGCAGGAATATCGGTACGTTTATGCAACCATTTGGCTGATTTTGGGTTTTGATAAGCGGCATAGATAATCATATCGACCTGGTTGTTTTTAGCAATCTTAATCAACTTTGACAAGTGGTCGGCTGTGGGTGGCACGCCTGGTTTGGGTTCTAAATAGGCAATAATATCCATGTCCAACCAGTTGCTTAAATAAATCCAACTTTTATGGTGGGCAATTATTTTTTTACCCTTTAAAACTTCGACTTGTTTTTGCCATCTTTGTATCGCTTGTTGCCATTTGTTTAAAAAACTTTCGGTATTGGCTTGATAAAAATTGGCATTATCGGCATCCAATTGTTGCATACGTTGGGATAACTTCTTGGCAATTTCTGCCATTCTTCGCGGGTCGCTTTGCACGTGTGGATTACCACCCGCATGAACATCCCCTTGAGAACGATCAATACGTGTGGGCTTGTCCAACAATTTTACGAAAGAAGTGGCAACGAAGTTACCTTCTTGCCCTGGTTGTATATGTGAATTACTGGCTTTGCGTAACAACAATGGCAGCCAACCAATTTCCAATTCCGCACCCGTACAAACCAAAAGGTCGGCTTTGCGAATTTTGGCAATTAGTGAGGGACGAGCTTGAATAAAATGCGGGTCTTGCTTGCCATGTGTGGCTGAAAATGCCTTGATTTTGTCGCCACCAATTTCACTTGCCAGTGCTGCCCATTCAGGTTCGCAGGTAAAAATATTGAGTTTGGCAAAACTTGTAGATGTAAATAAAGTTAAGGTTAACAGTATTATCAAGCAGATTCCTGCCTTCGCAGGAATGACGAATCCATTTATAGTGTTATTTTTTTTCATGTTGTTCTCCTAAAAAGTGTGAGCACCATGGCTGCCCATGGAATACGTGTATTGAAAAGTCCATTGAGCTGGATTCAGTGCGTCTATTTCATCAGAATATTGTATTCGCCAGCGACTAAATTCACTGGGCAACCACTCCACCATCAGTGAGTTTTGGGTTTGCGAACCATCTGCTAATAAACCCGCATCAGCAAGGCGATTCAAATTAAGACTGTTATTATTCGCCGAAATATTATCGTGTCGTATTCCAGTACGCCATGTTGGTTTAAATAACCATGCAACTTCACCATACCAACCCGTTTGATTGCCGTCATAATTAACCAAATCTTCTCCTAATGTACCGTCTTCATTGCGATCAAAATATTCAAATTGGAATTTAACATTTTGTAGTTTATTGTTGCCATTGGGTGCCCATTTGTAAACAAAATCAAGGGCTTTAATGTCGCTATCGCCAGTAAAAGCATAATCAGGATTACCATCCAAGCCTTCGCGTTGCTTTACCGAAGCTCGCCAATAACTCAAACCCAATTGCCACGAACTGCTGTAACCAATATCACCACCCGTATTCACATAAGCAGTTTGTGAGCCAAAACCATTATGTTCTCCCCCTGCTGGAAAACCCAAAGCATTGCCAAGCTCTAAACCTGTTTCGAGGTAAAAATCGGTAGGCAATACCACAGACAATTGCAAACCGTCATTTTTTAACTGTCCGCCAAACATGGCTTGGTAAACCAAAGGAGCTTGGGCAAAATCCCACGCATGGGCATGTTGCTCATTTAAGTAGCCAAGTGCGGAAAAATAACGCCCGCCTTTTAAGGTCAAGCCGTGGGTCAGCGCCAGTGTTTGGAAAAACATCTCCTCAACTTCAACCGCTGTTTCCCCCGCATCATTGGCAAAAGAAATCGTCGCTTGTCCATAAAATTTATCATCAATATTGGCAGATAAAGTCATTTCCGACTCGCCAATATTAAAGCCTTCGGGTTCAACTCCCGCCTCAGGCCCAATGGCAAAACCAGGAAAGGTTAAACCATCGACTTTATGAGCATAATCGACATAACGCCCATCGAAGATTAAACTCAAGGCTGGGTTAAAGGTATTGGGATTGGTTGCTTCGGAATTTTCTGAGGCAACAGAGTCTTGTTCAGCAACCTTTTCATTGGTGACATCAAGGTCTTGTGATTGTTGTTGTATAGCGGCTTCAGCTGTTTTTAGACGTTCTTCTAAAGCGGCTATTTTTGTTTCGTAACTTTTTTTCATTGCATTAATTTCATCACGTATGGCTTGCAAATCATTATTTGCAAAACCAATAGATGAAATCAACAACAACAAAACTGTTGTGTATTTGATTTTCATGTGTGTACCTATTTTAATTATTTCAATTTATCTTTGTGCCAAAACAAAATGTTAAGGCTAAAGATGTGTTTTATTGACTTCTAACAAATAGATACGGGTGGTGCTCGTGGAGAATAGTTGCTATTGACATGCGTGTAAGCATGGGTTTGGATGTTTTGTTGGTAACGAAGAAAAGAAAGTTCAGCGTCTATGCTGACATCTACTACGTATTCGTGAATAGAATCTGAAGATGAGAGGCACAAGGTGCAGCTGGATGATAAATCGCTGTTATCATGGCTCAATTGATGCAGTGAAAGTGTCAGTTGCGAGACAAAAAACAAAGCCAGAAAAGCCAAAGCAAACAAAGGAAACCTTTTTCCTGTTTGTTTATTTTGGTAAAGCTTTTGTAAATAATCTTGTTGCATTTTGCATTTATAGAGGGTTTTTTAATAAAAATCAATTTATTTTTAAAATATTGTAAAATTAACCCAATTTGTTATTGACATACGATATAGCTCGTACTAATATAAACATACTTTCCGCCTGTTTAGATAGTTTTTAAAGTTATTAAGGTTTGCTTGAACCTTCTCTCCCTTGAAATCTTGGATTTTTTGTTAAGTTAATTCCAAGTTAAAACAATAAATTCTTGCAAACCTTAATGGCCTAAAATTCAGAAGTAAAATTTTTCTGTAGCAAGATTTGGGCTTTAGGTAGATTAATTTTGAAATCTCTGTAAGATTGGTTCGGTCTTTAAAACTGTTTACAAACTTTTTAATACCTATGAAAAACTGCCAAACACTCGAATGTGTCATTGGAAACACGCCCTTGGTTCGCATCCAGCGTCTGTATAATGAAAGCCGTAACACGACCATCCTTGCTAAACTTGAAGGACAAAACCCTGCTGGTTCGGTCAAAGACAGACCCGCACTTTCGATGATTAAACACGCTGAGGACAAAGGCTACATCAAGCCTGGAGATACATTGGTCGAAGCGACCAGTGGCAATACGGGCATTGCTTTGGCGATGATAGCCGCTTTAAAAGGTTACCGCATCAGCTTAATTATGCCAGAAAATTCCAGCATGGAACGGCAAAAAGCCATGAAAGCCTACGGTGCGCATTTGATTTTGGTATCCGAACAAGACGGCATGGAAGGAGCCCGTGATTTAGCAAAAGCAATGGACAAAAAAGGACAGGGAAAATTATTAAACCAATTCGCCAATCAAGACAATCCTTTAGCTCACTATGAATCAACGGGTAAAGAAATATGGCGAGATACACAGGGCAAGGTGACGCATTTTGTTTCATCAATGGGCACAACTGGCACAATTATGGGCACATCGTGCTATTTAAAACGTAAAAATCCAGCCATTCAAATCATTGGTGTGCAACCCGATGGCGAATCAAAAATACCTGGTATTCGCCGTTGGCCTCAAGAATATTTACCGAAAATATTTGATCCTTCACGCGTTGATAAAATCATTGACGTCACGCAACAACAAGCCGAAGACACAACAAGACTTTTGGCAATAAAAGAAGGTATTTTTGCCGGAGCATCATCAGGTGGGGCGATGTATATCGCCATGCAATTGGCAAAACAGCTCAGCGATGCCGTAATTGTCACCATCGTTTGTGATCGGGGCGACCGCTACCTGTCAACGCCTTTGTTTGGATAACGGCTAATGTTGGTAGTTTTGTTGCATCTTAGCGATGGTTTTTTGTATTTTATCTTTTAGAGATTGCGGACTGAGAACGGTGATATTTTCACCATATCGAAGGATGTCCATTATCAGTTCTACGTCTTGATTATAGGGTATTTCTAAAAACAGCGAGCCGTCTTTTAGGGTGCTCATTTTTTGGTTGGAATGCCATTGCTCTTTGATGACCCAAGGGCTCATTTCACTTGAGACTTTTAGCCGTGCGGTGTATTTGGGTTCGCCCGAAAATATACCGTAGGAGCCGCAAAAGTGGTTTTTTAATTGTTCTTTGCTTACATTTAAGGCTGTTTCCGGCAGTTCTTTGGCACGGCTGATTTGCTCCAAGGCAAAACTGCGAATGGCTTCTCGTAGATGGCACCAACTGTCAAGATACCATGCGTTTTTGTAGTTGGTTAGCTTGAGTGGCGAAACCGTTCTTTGTGATATTTGTTGAGTTGAGCGTGCAAGGTAGGAGATTTCGAGCTTTTTGTTGTGCTGTAAGGCGGAAAAGACTGCGGAAAAGATTTTTTTGTCAGCTTTTCGAAATAAGGCATAAATAATTTGAATATTACGTTTATCTTCAATGCCGTATTCCTTGAGCAAGGCACTGATATTGTCGAGCAAACGTGATAAGGGTTCTTTTAATAAGCCTTTTTGAATGTCTTCTAATAGATGACTCGCCATAAGTAGAGCTTCGATTTCATCGGATTGCAGTCGCAAACCTGGCAATTCAAATACCCCTTTTTGGCTATAAAATACACCATTGGTTTTTTCATCTGTGGTGATGGGTGCTCCGTAGCCGTCTCGTAAGTCGGCAATCATGCGATAGGCGGTGGCAGTGGAACATTCCAGTCGCTGTTTGATGCTCTCTATGCTGATAGGATAACGAGCGGCTTTGAGCATTTGGTCAAGTAAATAGATTCTGTCGTGTTTTTTCATTTTAATTTTTAGTTTTAGAATAATACCAATGCCATGGCTCATAACAAATACCAGTGGTGTTGTTTTGAGGATATGTCATGCTAAAGCCATAGTTTTTGCCATGTTTTTGCAACCAAACAAAGGCTTGGCTTTGGTCAAATTCTGCGGTTAATACGGCGGCATTGTTAGCGGTGATGTCGATGGCACAGCCGGTGTGGTGTTGGCTAAATCCTGGCAAGGTATTGACCCTTAAAATTTGCGATAATGTTTGCCCTTGTTTTCGTTTATTTTCAATCAGTTGTTTTTGATAAGACAAGGAGCGATAAGCTGAGACAATTTGCAGTTTTATGCCTCCTTGAGCGGCTGCTTTTTGCATTTTGAGCCATGCTTTTCTTGCTTTTGGGTGCAGGTAGACTTTGCGTTGGTAGATGTCTTTTGGGCATTTTTTGAGGCGAAGGGCGGGTGCAAATGCGGGAAATTTATAGTTTTTTAAATCCGAGTATTGTTGGTTGTATGTTTTAAGGTAGTTGTAATAATGCTTTTTCCATGCTTGTTGGGTCTGTTTTAAAGCGAAATTTATTTCATCAATTAATCCCGCTGAATTTATGCCTTTTTTGAGTTTTATTTTACCTTTTTTGCTGATTTTAGCAATTTTTTTGCCATCCACAATATCGCATACCCAATAGCTTTGGCTGCTGCGATTTTTGAGGTATATTCTATGCATGAATTTCAAATCGTGATAAATACCAAAAATACAATACAGGAATTAATACCAAAGTCAATAAAGTTGACACTAAAATACCACTTATCAATGAGACAGCTAATCCATTGAAAATTGGGTCATCGAGTATAAAAAAAGCTCCCATCATGGCTGCCACACCAGTCAAGATAATGGGTTTGGCTCGTACTTTAGCCGAGTCAATAACTGCATGTTTGAGCGGCACGCCTGCTTGCACTTGCATACGAATAAAATCGACCAGCAATATTGAATTTCGTACAATGATGCCAGCCAGTGCTATCATGCCAATCATTGAGGTTGCGGTGAATTGTGCTCCTGCTAACCAATGACCTGGCATGACACCAATAATAGTGAGTGGAATCGGAGCCATGATAATGAGTGGAACAAAATAGGAACTGAATTGTGCAACTATTAATAAGTAAATCAATATTAATCCTACGCCATAGGCTATGCCCATGTCTCGAAATGTTTCATAAGTGATTTGCCATTCGCCATCCCATTTGAGGCTGGATTTATCGACAAATTCGGGAGCTTTTATAAAGTTTTGTTCAATTTTTGTTTGCTGTTCAATGATGTCTACCAGTTCAAACATGCCATACAATGGCGAATCTTGAAAACCTGCCATGTCGGCAGTGACGAAGGTAACAGGCAACAAATCTTTGTGGTAAATTGTTTGTTCCCATAACGAGGATTTTATAGCAACCACTTCATCGAGAATGACTTGTTTACCAAATCGCGAGAGAATCGGGATATTGAGTATGGTTTGCCAGTCATTTTGTCTGCTTTGTGGAATTTCCAGCCGAATGGGTACACTGTATTTGTTGTTTTGGTTGTGCAGATAACTGATGTCGCTGCCTGAAAGTGCAGTTTGTAAGGTTTTGGCAATTTGTGCTTGTGACACACCTAATTGTGCGGCTTTGGCCTGGTCTATCACGAGAATTTTTCGTGGGCTATGACTTTCTAGCGATGTGTCAATATCGACTATTCCATTTGCTTTGGTAAATATTTGGGCTATTATTTTGGCTGTTTTGGCTCTTTGTTGGTCACTTTGTCCATATATTTCGGCTACCAATGGCGATTGCACGGGTGGTCCTGGTGGTACTTCCACAATTTTGGCAAGGGCGTGGTGTTTTTGGGCAATTTTTTCGACTTGTGCCCGAATTGCCAACGCCACCTCATGGCTTTTGCGTTGCCGTTCATGTTTGTCGAGCAAGGTTATTTGTATGTCGCCCATATTGGCAGCGTGCCGCAGAAAATATTGTCGCACCAAACCATTAAAATTAATGGGCGATGAAGTGCCAGCATAGGCTACCACGTGTTCAATTTCGGGAATAGTTTGTAAGTAATCGGCTAATTCTATGAGTATTTGGTTGGTTGTTTCTAAGGTACTGCCCTCGTTGCTATCGACTACAATTTGAATTTCTGATTTGTTGTCAAATGGCAGCATTTTAAGGATAACTTGTTGCGTTGGCACTAATAAAATTGATAGAAACATCATAAAAACAATGCCGACAATTAACAAATAGCGGTTAATTTTACCTTTTTTGCTGTTGTGTAAAAAAGGTGCCATGACTTTATTAAAAAAGGTCGAGGGTTTCTTCTTGTTGTCTTGGTGATGGATTTTATTGCCGATTATGGTGCGAAATAACCAAGGCGTCACCACCAAGGCAATAAGCAATGACAACAACATTCCCATAGAAGCATTTATCGGAATGGGACTCATATAGGGTCCCATCAAACCCGTAACAAATGCCATTGGCATCAAGGCGGCAATGACGGTAAAAGTTGCTAAAATTGTCGGTCCACCTACTTCCTCTACTGCTTGCGGGATGATTTGGGTGAGTTTTTTTCCACCTTTTGCTAAATGCCGATGAATATTCTCGACAATGACCACCGCATCATCGACCAATATTCCAATAGAAAAAATCAGAGCAAATAGTGACACGCGATTTAAAGTAAAACCATAAGCCCACGAGGCAAATAATGTCACTGCCAGTGTAATCGAAACCGCCATACCGACAACGATGGCTTCTTTCCATCCTAAAAAGAGAATGATAAGAAAAACCACCGATGCCGTGGCAAAAACAAGTTTGGTCATGAGTTTTTTGGCTTTATCATCGGCTGTTTTGCCATAGTTGCGCGTGATTTCAACATGCACATCATTGGGGATATGGCTGGTTTTGAGTTGTTCGGTGACACGTATCACGGCATCGGCAATTTCTACCGCATTGCTGCCTGCCTTCTTGCCAATGGCGAGAGTAACAGCTGGGGCAAAACTGGGTTTGTGTTCACCTTTCCAAGCACTGCCTGCATTTATCCACACGTAATTTTCTGGTGTGTCAGGCATATCATTGATGCTGGCAATGTCGGTCAGATAGACGGGTTGCCCATTGTTGACGGCGACAACCAGATTTTTAATATCATCAACATTCGCCAGTAATTGCCCTGTATCAACTGGCGTGGTGCTGTTGTTGTCAACTACGGCTCCAGAGTGGCTTGCGATATTGCTGGCTTGCAAGGCGTTTTCTATGCTTATAAAATCTAAATTATAGGCCGATAATGTTTCGGGATTGAGAATAATATGCACCACATGCTTAGGACCACCTGTTGTTTCAACAATGCGTGTATTACTGATGCGTTTGATTTCTGCTTCAATGGCGTGGGCGACTTGTTGCAATTCATAACTGCCTTTTTGCGGATTCTCACTCCACAAGGTCGCTGTGACGATGGGTACGTCATCTATGCCCATTGGCTTTATCAATGGTTGTGAAGCTCCTAAAGATGAGGGCAACCAATCAGCATTGGATTGAATTTCATTGTAGAGACTTACAATAGCGTCTTTGCGTTTGACACCGACTTTGAATTGTACGCTGATTATGGCAGCACCAGGTCGAGAAACCGAATAAACATGTTTAACTTTGTCGATAGAATCCAAAACTTGTTCCGCAGGAATGGCAATTAAGTTCTCAACTTCTTTGGCACTGGCTCCAGGCAAGGCAATATAAATGTTTGCAAATGTGACATCTATTTGCGGTTCTTCTTCTCGTGGCGTGATAAATATAGCAAAAATCCCAAGCAAAACTGCCACTAGGGCAATCAATGGTGTGATGGGACTGGCTTGAAACTTTTCGGCGAGTTTGCCCGATAGTGATAATTTCATTGTGCTTAATCCTTTTGGCTTAGCGTTAAGGGATCAAGCAAAATTTCTTCACCTTGTGCCAATCCAGCAATGACTTCTACTTTTGTGTCGTACTTTGAGCCTAACTTTATGTGTCGCAACAGTTTATTGTCGCCATTTTTCACATAAACCAAGGTTAATTCGCTGCGATGAATAATGGCAGAATGTGGAATTAATAAGGCACTTTTTTGTCCGACTTTAAAAGCAACTTTTACCGTCATGCCTGGATAAAGCTTGAGTTCTTCTGATTGCACTTCTAAGCGGGTTTTGAATGTTCTTGTGGATTTATCGGCATAGGGAAATACCGTAATTTTATTACTGGCGACTTCGTGCTTATTAAAAATGACTTTGGCAGATAAATTTTGTTTAACCGAAGAAATAATTTTTTCAGGTATATGGGTCACGACTCGCAGCTGGCTAAGGCTTAAACCTTCCATGATTGGTGTACCTGGATTGACGGTTTCACCTTGTTCGACATAGCGTTTGGTGACGATGCCATCAAATGGTGCGGTGATAATGGTGTAGTCAAATTGTTTTTGAGCCGATTTGACAGCTGATTGGGCGGCTTCGTATTTTGCTTTTAAAGCATTTGAATGAGATAAAGCTTGGTCTAATTTTGATTTGGCTATTAATTTTTTGGCAAAAATATCTTTGATACGAAGGTAGTCTTTTTGTGCCTGCTCAAAAGCGATTTTAGCTGCTTTTTGATTGGCTTGTGCTTGACTGAGACGTGATTTTTGCTCAGCATTGGTAAATTCAACAATGACCGAACCTTTGGCAACATAATCATCGACGTCGTAGTTAATTTTGGCAACTCGACCTGATGTTTGGGCAGAAACAGTGGCTTTATTCACGGCTTCTACATCACCATTTAACAGACGGACTTGGGCAATATCGGCAGATTCAACTTTGTACCACTTTGCCTGTAGCGATGTGTAAAATGTCATTAATGTCAATAACGTCAACAGTTGCAACAATAAGATTAAATGTTTCATGAGCTTTGACCAAGTTTATTATATTAGAATTTGCTAATATATAGTAATTTTATAAAATTTCAAGTACTTTTTATCGAACATATTTTAATGCTTTGCCATTGGCTGAACCTATTATTTTATTTTTATCCCATTTTAGCTCGCCATTCACCCAAGTCTTGTCTACAGAAACCGAAAATTCTTGCTTGTCATAAGGACTCCAACCGCATTGGTAAAGCATGTTTTTGTTTTTAACAGTATAAGCCTTGTCCATATCGACCAGCACCAAGTCGGCAAAATACCCAGCGCGTAAGTAACCTCGGTTTTTTAGTTGAAACAAATCGGCAACATTATGAGCCGTTTTGCGGACAATTTTTTCCAAATCATACACACCCAAGTTAACCTGAGTTAATAAACTTGGCAATGCCGTTTGTACCAAAGGTAAGCCAGAAGGTGCTTTAAAATAACTGTTCTGTTTTTCTTCCCATGTATGCGGTGCATGGTCGGTAGCAATGATGTCTAGGTTTCCAAAATTGATGCCATCAATAATGGCACGTTTATCAGCATTTTGTTTGATGGCAGGATTGCATTTAATGAGGCTGCCTAACAAATCGTAGTCCAATTCATCAAACCACGTAAAGTGCACACATGCCTCGGCAGTAATTTGTTTTTGTGCAAGCGGTAACTGTTTAAATAAAGCCACTTCCTCAGCGGTAGAAATATGCAAAACGTGTAATTTAGCACCGTACTTTGTTGCCAGTTTCATTGCCAAATTGGTAGATTTTATGCAGGCTTGGCGGCTACGAATTTGTCCGTGTTGGTTTATCGGTACATTTTTGCCATATTTTTCTCGGGCTTTGGCTTCGTTGGCTAAAATTATGGGCGTATCTTCGCAATGGGTTGCGATTAAAACAGGAGCATATTTAAATATTTTTTTTAAAGTTTTTTCATTATCCACCAACATATTGCCAGTTGAGGCTCCCATAAAAACTTTTATTCCACAAATTAAGCGAGTATCAATGTTTTTTATTTCCTCAATATTATCATTGGTTGCCCCCAAATAAAATCCGTAGTTACAATACGAATTGCGCGAAATCAGTTTGT